>JBCBZW010000094.1 GCA_039815145.1 Pseudomonadota bacterium | reverse complement strand
GTGTCGAAAGAGAAGTTTGAACGTACGAAGCCGCACGTGAACGTGGGAACTATCGGTCACGTTGACCATGGTAAGACGACGCTGACGGCGGCGATGACGACGGTGCTGGCGGCGGAGTTCGGTGGTGCCGCGCAGGCGTTCGATCAGATCGACAACGCGCCCGAGGAGCGCGCCCGCGGTATCACGATCGCGACATCCCACGTGGAGTACGAGTCGCAGAACCGTCACTACGCGCACGTGGATTGCCCGGGCCACGCGGACTACGTGAAGAACATGATCACGGGTGCTGCGCAGATGGACGGGGCGATCCTGGTGGTGTCGGCGGCAGACGGCCCGATGCCGCAGACGCGCGAGCACATCCTGCTGGCGCGCCAGGTGGGTGTTCCGTACATCGTGGTGTTCCTGAACAAGGCCGACATGGTGGACGACGAGGAGCTGCTGGAGCTGGTGGAGATGGAGGTTCGCGAACTTCTGTCGACGTACGAGTTCCCGGGCGACGACACGCCGCTGATCACGGGTTCGGCGCTGAAGGCGCTGGAGGGTGACGACAGCGACCTGGGTAAGGGCGCGATCATCAAGCTGGTCGAGGCGATGGACAGCTACATCCCGGAGCCTGAGCGCGCGGTGGACGGAGCGTTCCTGATGCCGATCGAGGACGTGTTCACGATCTCGGGTCGCGGCACGGTGGTGACCGGTCGTGTGGAGCGCGGGATCGTGAATGTGGGCGACGAGATCGAGATCGTCGGCATCAAGGACACGGCGAAGACGACGTGCACGGGCGTGGAGATGTTCCGGAAGCTGCTGGACCAGGGCCAGGCTGGTGACAACGTGGGCGTGCTGCTGCGTGGCACGAAGCGTGATGAGGTTGAGCGTGGCCAGGTGCTGGCCAAGCCGGGTTCGATCACGCCGCACACGAAGTTCGAGGCGGAGATCTACGTGCTGAACAAGGAAGAGGGCGGTCGACACACGCCGTTCTTCAAGGGCTACCGGCCGCAGTTCTACTTCCGCACGACGGACGTGACCGGGGCGGTGCAGCTGCCTGAGGGCACGGAGATGGTGATGCCGGGCGACAACATTAAGCTCGGCGTGGAGTTGATTGCACCGATCGCGATGGAGGAAGGCCTGCGCTTCGCCATCCGCGAGGGTGGCCGCACGGTGGGTGCGGGCGTGGTGGCGAAGATCCTCGAGTGATCTCGCGCCTGCACTTAGAGAACTGAAGGAAACCTATACGTGGCAAACCAGAACATCCGCATTCGGCTCCGCGCTTTCGATTACAAGCTGATCGACAGCTCGGCCCGGGAGATCGTCGAGACTGCCCGCCGTACCGGCGCGCAGGTGCGCGGCCCGATCCCCCTGCCGACCAAAAAAGAGCGCTTCACTGTGCTGATCTCCCCGCACGTCAACAAGGACGCGCGAGACCAGTACGAGTTGCGCACGCACAAGCGTTTGATGGACATCGTGGACCCGACGGACAAAACCGTTGACGCGCTGATGAAGCTTGAGCTGCCGGCCGGTGTGGACGTGCAAATCAAGCTGCAGGCCGGGGCCTAGCCAGGCCGGGCGACGCGAGGGGCGACCGTCCTGCCGGGAGCGGTCGCCTTAACTGCCTTCTGCTACGCTTTCGGCGTTGACGTAGGCGAATATCGTGCTAACATTTCCGGCTCTCCCCGGCTCGGGCACGAGTTCCGTTATCCAGGCCGTGGCTTAAGACTGGCTGATCACCGAGATCTACCCGCGGCTTTGACCGCCGTCGGCGCGCTTTTCTGCGCGTGGATGGATCCCCTGCGCTGACGTTGGCGCCGCCCCCGGGAGGGGCGTGGCGGCCTGCCAGCCGGTGACATTCGAGGATTTGAAGATGCCCATTGGTGTAGTCGGCCGCAAACGCGGCATGACGCGAATCTTTACTGAAAATGGCGAGTCGGTGCCCGTCACCGTGATCGAGGCCGCCCCGAACCGGGTGACCCAGGTCAAGGGGCAGGACACGGACGGCTACACGGCGCTGCAGGTCACCGCGGGCGAGAAGCGTCGCTCGCGCGTATCGAAGGCGGCTGCCGGGCACTTCGCCAAGGCCGACGTCGCCCCGGGCACCGGCCTCTGGGAGTTCCGCGTCTCCGATGCCGAACTCGAGGGCATGGCGGCGGGCAGCGAGATCACCGTCGAGACCTTCGAGGCTGGCCAGAAGGTCGACGTCGTCGGCACGACGATCGGTAAGGGCTTCGCGGGTGCCATCAAGCGGCACAACTTCCGCACCCAGGACGCCACGCACGGCAACTCGCTAGCGCACCGCGCGCCTGGCTCGATCGGTCAGAACCAGACGCCGGGCCGCGTGTTCAAGGGCAAGAAGATGTCCGGGCACATGGGTGCCAAGCGCCGAACAGCGCAGAACCTGGAGGTCGTTCGCGTGGACGCAGAGCGCAACCTCCTGCTGATCAAGGGTGCCGTACCTGGCGCCGCCGGCAGCGATGTGATCGTGCAGCCGGCCGTGAAGACGAGGACGGCCTGATGGAACTTCAGCTCACGGGCGGCCAAGGCAGCGTCGATCTATCCGACAACACCTTCGGTCGTGAATACAACGAAGCGCTGGTGCACCAGCTGGTCGTGGCCTACATGGCTAAGGGCCGTGCCGGCAGCAAAGCGCAGAAGACGCGCTCCGACGTCAGCGGCGGTGGTATCAAGCCTTGGCGTCAGAAGGGCACCGGCCGTGCCCGCGCCGGCACCATCCGCAGCCCCATCTGGCGTGGGGGTGGTCGCGCATTCGCCGCGCGTCCGCGCAATTTCGAACAGAAGGTGAATCGCAAGGCTTACCGCGCCGGCATGCGTTCCATCCTGTCCGAGCTCGTACGCCAGGATCGCCTGCACGTGGTCGAGGCCGTCGGCGTTGAGGAGCCGAAGACCAAGGCCCTGCTGGCCTGGCTTGCTGGCGTCGACGTGGCCGCAGACTGCGCCATCGTCGTCGGTGAAGCCTCCGAGGCGCTGGCCCTCGCCGCTCGCAACCTGCCCCACGTAGAGGTGCTCGAGGCGAAGGCGGTCAACCCCGTGAGCCTGCTGCGCAACGCTCGCGTGATCATCGACACGGCTGCTCTCAAGCACATCGAGGAGGTCTGGCAATGAGCCAAGAACGTCTCATGACCCTACTCCTCGGCCCGCACGTGTCCGAGAAGACCACCCGCGTGGCTGAGCAGTCCAACCAGGTGGTGTTCAAGGTTCGCCGCGACGCCAGCAAGCCTGAGATCGCCCAGGCCGTCGAGCTGATGTTCGACGTCAAGGTGGACGACGTTCAGGTGGTGAACAACCGCGGCAAGATCAAGCGCTTCGGCGCCCGCTTCGGCCGGCGGTCGGACTGGAAGAAGGCTTACGTGACCCTGGCAGAGGGTCACGACATCGATTTCCTCGACGCCGCCGAGTAACGGCGCGACGACGTAACGAACAGCGAGAATCGCAGCGATGGCAGTTCAGAAGACCAAACCCACCTCCGCCGGACGGCGTTTCGTCGTCAAGGTCAAGGCGAGTGGGCTGCACACGGGCAAGCCCTACGAGCCCCTCGTGGCGAGCAAGTCCCGCAGCGGTGGCCGCAACAACGCGGGTCGCATCACCACGCGTCATCGCGGCGGTGGCCACAAGCAGCGCTATCGCATCGTCGACTTTAAGCGCGACAAGGACAGCATCCCCGCCAAGGTGGAGCGTCTCGAATACGATCCCAATCGCTCCGCTAATCTCGCTCTGCTGCTCTACGCAGACGGTGAGCGCCGCTACATCATCGCGCCGAAGGGTGTGGAAGCGGGTACGCCGATCATGTCCGGCACCGATGCACCGATTAAGCCCGGCAACTGCCTGCCCCTGCGCAACATTCCCGTGGGTTCGGTGGTGCACTGTATTGAGCTGAAGCCTGGCTGCGGCGCGCAGCTGGCTCGCTCTGCCGGTGCCAGCGTCCAGCTCGCCGCCCGCGAGGGTCGCTACGCCACCCTTCGCCTGCGCTCCGGTGAGATGCGCAAGGTGCTGGCCGAGTGCCGCGCCACGGTCGGTGAGGTCGGCAACGACGAGCACTCCCTGCGCAAGCTGGGCAAGGCCGGCGCCACGCGCTGGCGCGGCGTGCGCCCGACCGTTCGAGGCGTAGCTATGAACCCGGTCGATCACCCGCACGGTGGTGGTGAGGGTCGTACCTCCGGTGGTCGTCATCCGGTGAGCCCGTGGGGTACCCCCACCAAGGGCTACAAGACGCGTAACAACAAGCGCACGGACAACATGATTGTCCGTCGCCGTCGTAAGAAGTAAGAGGTTGGTGAAGTGCCACGTTCGGTAAGAAAAGGGCCTTTCGTCGACGAGCATTTGGCGAAAAAGGTAGAGACCGCGGTCTCCGCTAACGATCGCCGTCCGATCAAGACCTGGTCGCGACGCTCGATGATTCTCCCGGACATGGTGGGTCTCACCATTGCCGTGCACAACGGTCGTCAGCACGTGCCCGTGTTGGTGTCGGAAAACATGGTCGGTCACAAGCTCGGTGAGTTCGCGCCCACGCGCACTTACAAGGGCCACGTGGCAGACAAGAAGACCCGCTGACAGGAGTGGGAACGATGGAAGTTTCAGCGAAGCTCCGCTACGCCCGCATCTCGCCGCAGAAGTGTCGCCTGGTGGCTGACATGGTTCGCGGCAAGCCGGTCGGTCAAGCGTTGCAGACCCTCATGTTCACGCCTAAGAAGGCTGCCGGCATCGTGCGCAAGGTCCTCGAGTCGGCCATCGCCAATGCTGAGCACAACCATGGGGCCGATATCGACGAGCTGCGCGTCGCCTCCATCATGGTCGACGAAGCGCCCCGCTTCCGCCGCTACCAGGCGCGGGCAAAGGGTCGTGGCACGCGCATCATCAAGCGCAACAGCCACATCACCATCCGCGTTGCGGACGAGAGTTAAGGTCAGGGCTTAAACGATGGGTCAGAAGGTCAATCCGATCGGTCTGCGTCTCGGCATCACTCGCGAGTGGTCCTCGCGTTGGTTCGCCGATTCCAAGACGTTCCCCGATTACGTGCACAGCGATCACGTCATCCGCACGTTCTTGAAGAAGCGTCTTTCGCAGGCGTCCGTGAGCCGCATCCAGATCGAGCGTCCCGCTCGCAAGTGCCACATCACCATCCACACGGCGCGTCCGGGTGTGGTGATCGGCAAGAAGGGTGAGGACATCGAGAAGCTGCGTCGCGCGACGGCGAAGCTCCTCGGCATGGGCCTTGGTGACGTGCGCATCTCCATCGCCGAGATCCGCAAGCCGGAGCTCGACGCGCAGCTGGTGGCTGAGGGTCTCGCCCAGCAGCTCGAACGCCGAGTGATGTTCCGCCGCGCCATGAAGCGTTCGCTGACCAACACCATGCGTCTCGGCGCTGGCGGCGTGAAGATCCGGGTTGCCGGTCGCCTGAACGGTGCTGAGATTGCACGTTCGGAGTGGACGCACGAAGGTCGGGTGCCGCTGCACACGCTGCGTGCTGAGGTCGACTACGGGTTCGCCGAAGCCAACACCACCTACGGTGTGATCGGCGTGAAGGTGTGGATCTTCAAGGGTGAGGTCTTCGACGAGTTGGAGCTCGCCGAACCCGAGCCGGAGGCACCGGCCCCCGCTCCCACGCCCGCTCCCGCTGCTGCTCAGGGGTAAGCCGACATGCTGCAACCCAAGAGAACTAAGTTCCGCAAGCAGATGAAGGGCCGCAACCGCGGCCTGGCTCATCGCGGTTCCACTGTATCCTTCGGCGAATTTGGCCTGAAGGCGACGGAGCGCGGGCAGATCACCGCACGCCAGATCGAGGCAGGTCGTCGTGCGATCACCCGTCACATCAAGCGTGGCGGCAAGATCTGGATCCGCGTGTTCCCGGACAAGCCGATTACCAAGAAGCCTCTCGAGGTTCGTCAGGGTAAGGGTAAGGGTAGCGTCGAGTACTGGGTCTGCCAGATCCAGCCCGGTCGCATGCTTTACGAGATGGAAGGGGTGAGCGAGCCCGTCGCGCGTGAGGCCTTCCGCCTCGCCGCTGCGAAGCTGCCGTTTGCCACGTCCTTCGTCTCTCGACAGATCCTGTAAGGCGGTACGTCGTGAAGATTGACGAGCTGCGCGGCAAGTCGCGCGAAGAACTCAAACAGACGCTGCTCGAGCTGCGTCGCGAGCAGTTCAACCTGCGCATGCAGCAGGCATCGGGCCAGCTGGCCCAGACCGACC
This sequence comes from Pseudomonadota bacterium, assembly GCA_039815145.1. Classification (NCBI taxonomy): domain Bacteria; kingdom Pseudomonadati; phylum Pseudomonadota; species Pseudomonadota bacterium. The sequence continues at coordinate 13,642 of JBCBZW010000094.1, read as the reverse complement.
AGGTCAAGAAGGTCCGCCGCGATATCGCGCGGGTCAAGACAGTGATGACCGATCTGCACAACGCAGCGGCAACGGAGTAAAGCGACGTGAGCGATGCCAACGACACCGCCACCGACAGCAAGGTGGTTCGCACGGTGCAGGGGCGTGTGGTCAGCAACAAGATGGACCGCACCATCACGGTGGCGATCGAGCGCCGTGTGAAGCACCCCCTGTACGGCAAGTTCGTGCGTCAGACCACGAAGCTGATGGCCCACGACCAGGACAACGATTGCCAGATTGGCGACGTCGTGCAGATCCGCGAGTGCCGACCCATGTCGAAGCACAAGTCGTGGCAGCTGGTGAACGTGGTGGAGCGCGCACCGGAACGGTGATCGCGGGGTAACGAGTGACTCGCTGCCTCGACGAACGAGGCGCGGCTGAGTCGCTCACTGGACAGCAAGGCCGAAGGGACGCGAAAGGCGACCGAGGCCAGCCGGGAGCGGATAGATGATTCAGATGCAGACAGTGTTGAGCGCGGCCGACAACAGCGGTGCCCGCAAGGTCATGTGCATCAAGGTGTTGGGCGGCTCGAAGCGTCGCTACGCCGGGGTCGGTGACATCATCAAGGTGAGCGTCAAGGACGCCATCCCTCGCGGCAAGGTGAAGAAAGGCGAGATCTACAACGCCGTGGTGGTGCGTACCCGCAAGGGTGTGCGTCGGCCCGACGGCTCGCTGATTCGCTTCGACGGCAACGCAGCGGTGCTGCTGAACAACCGCCTCGAGCCGATCGGCACTCGTATCTTTGGCCCGGTTACGCGCGAACTGCGTACCAGCAACTTCATGAAGATCATCTCGCTCGCACCGGAAGTGCTGTAAGCGGGCGCGGCGAGGGGAATAGACGATGAACAAGATCCGACAAGGTGACGAGGTAATCGTCATCACGGGCAAGGACAAGGGGCGGCGTGGTTCCGTCACTCAGGTGCTTGGCAACGGCCGCGTGCTCGTTGAAGGCATCAACATGGTCAAGAAGCACCAGCGCCCGAACCCGCAGGCCGGTGTGGCTGGCGGAATCGTCGAGAAGGAGATGCCCATGTCCATCTCCAACGTGATGCTGTTCAACCCGGCCACCTCGAAGGGTGATCGCGTGGGCATCCGCGTTCTCGACGACGGCGACGGTGGTACGCGCAAGGTGCGCTATTTCAAGTCCAACGGCGAAGTCGTGGACATCTGAGGTTACGGCGATGGCTAGGCTGCAAGAGTTCTACAAAGAGACCGTGGTCACCCAGCTTCGTGAGAAGCTGCAGATCGAGAACGTGATGCAAGTGCCACGTCTCGAGAAGATCACCGTGAACATGGGCGTTGGCGAAGCGGTAGCTGACCGCAAGGTCATGGAGCACGCCGTAGGCGACCTGACCGCGCTGTCGGGCCAGAAGCCCGTGATCACGCTGGCACGTAAGTCCGTGGCGAGCTTCAAGATCCGCGACGGCTACCCCTGCGGCTGCAAGGTCACGCTGCGACGCGAGCGCATGTACGAGTTCCTGGATCGCCTGATCGCCATCGCGATCCCGCGTATCCGCGACTTCCGTGGTTTGAACCCGAAGGGCTTCGACGGCCGCGGCAACTACAACATGGGCGTGAAGGAACAGATCATTTTCCCCGAGATCGACTACGACGCGATCGACACCATCCGGGGCATGGACATCTGTTTCACCACCTCCGCCGAGAGCGACGAACACGGTCGCGCGCTGCTGGAAGCCTTCAGCTTCCCGTTCCGTAAGTAAGGGAAGGTACCGAAGAGCATGGCTAAGAAGTCGATGATTATGCGTGAAGTGAAGCGCCGCAAGACGGCAGCGAAATTCGCTGAGAAGCGCGCGAAGCTGAAAGCTGTCATCAAGTCGGCGATGAGCACCGACGACGAGCGCATGGAGGCCCTGGCGCAGTTGCACAAGTTGCCGCGCGACGCCGGCCCCACGCGTCAGCGCAACCGTTGCAGCATCTCCGGCCGCCCGCACGGTTACTACCGCAAGTTCGGCCTTGCCCGTAACAAGCTGCGTGAAGCAGCGATGCACGGCGAGATCCCGGGTCTGCGCAAGGCGAGCTGGTAAGGGAGCTACGAACAATGAGCATGTCTGATCCCATCGCCGATCTGTTGACCCACATCCGTAACGGTCAGCGCGCCTCGAAGCAGAGCGTCACCTTGCCTTCGTCGAAGGGCAAGCTCGCCATCTGCGCCGTGCTGCGTGACGAGGGTTACATCGACGATTTCATGGTGAGCGACGCGGGCAACAACCGCAGCAAGCTCACCGTGAAGCTGAAATATTTCGAAGGCAAGCCCGTGATCGATCGTCTCGATCGGGTGAGCCGTCCGGGCCTGCGAATCTACCGCGGCAAAGACGATCTGCCCAAGGTCCTCGGCGGGCTGGGTGTCGCCATCGTCTCCACGTCCCAGGGCGTGATGAGCGATCGTGTGGCCCGCGCCAAGGGTCAGGGGGGCGAGGTGCTCTGCGTCGTTTCCTGATGCAGCTAGCAGTACCCGTCGCAACACAGCGTTAAGGCAGCACAGTAATGTCTAGAGTAGCGAAGAAGCCCATCGACATCCCCAAGGGAGTCGAAGTGTCCATCAAGGACAACGTGGTGCACGTGAAAGGCCCGAAGGGTGCGCTTTCCCAGGAAGTTCACCCGCAGGTGGAACTCACGCAGGAAGAGGCGCAGCTTAAGGTCGCACCGCGTAAGCCGGACTCGATGGCTATCGCCGGCACTATGCAGGCGCTAGTCGCCAACATGTGCAAGGGCGTGAGCGAGGGTTTTGAGCGCAAGCTGCAACTCGTCGGCGTCGGCTACCGCGCCCAGGCGAAGGGCAAGAGCCTGAATATCGCTGTCGGCTTCTCACACCCGGTGGATTTCCCGGTGCCCGAGGGGCTCACCATCGAGACGCCGAGCCAGACCGAGATCGTCATCAAGGGTGCGGACAAGCAGCAGGTCGGCCAAGCCGCCGCCAACATCCGCGCCTATCGTCCGCCGGAACCCTACAAGGGTAAGGGAATTCGCTACGCCGATGAGTACGTGGCGATCAAGGAAGCGAAGAAGAAGTAAGTAGGCCTCGAGCCCTTACGGCACTAACCGTCAGAGTCAGTCATGAACAAACGCAATGCTCGTCAGCGCCGCGCGACCAAGACCCGCGCGAAGATCCGTACCCTCGGCAAGCCGCGCCTGTCGATCCACCGCACGCCGCGTCACATCTACGCGCAGGTGCTCTCGGCGGACGGTGGTCAGGTCGTGGCCAGTGCGTCCACGGTCGCCAAGTCGCTGCGTGAGGGCATCGACAAGAGTGGCAACGTCGATGCGGCACGCGCCGTGGGGAAGGCGGTTGCCGAGGCGTCGGTGGCGGCGGGTGTAACGTCCGTGGCGTTCGATCGCTCCGGCTTCCGGTACCACGGTCGAGTGAAGGCGCTGGCGGACGCTGCGCGCGAGGGCGGCCTGCAGTTCTGAGCGAACGCAGGTAACACCAAGAACATCTCAAGGTAAGCATCGAATATGGCTAGGGGCGAACAGAACGCAAGCGACGATTTCATCGAGAAACTCGTCACCGTTAACCGCGTCGCGAAGGTGGTCAAGGGTGGTCGCCAGTTCGGCTTCACCGCGCTGACCGTGGTCGGCGATGGCAATGGTCAGGTCGGCTTCGGCTACGGCAAGGCTCGCGAAGTGCCTGGCGCCATCCAGAAGGCGATGCAGGCCGCGCGAAAGAGCTTGCACTCCGTGCCGCTACGCGACGACACCCTGCAGCACGAGCTGCACGGTCGCCATGGCGCCACGCGCGTGTTCATGCTGCCCGCCTCCGACGGTACGGGCATCATCGCCGGCGGTGCCATGCGTGCCGTGCTCGAGGCGGCCGGGGTGCGCAACGTGCTCGCCAAGTCCTACGGCTCGCGTAACCCGATCAACGTGGTGCGCGCAACCGTGAACGCCCTTGCCAGCATGCGATCGCCGAAGGCCGTCGCCGCCAAGCGCGGCAAGTCGGTCGAAGAGATCGTCGGATAAGCCGGAGGCGAGAATCGTGAGCGACGCAAAGAAAATCCGGATCACGCAGATCCGCAGCAAGCACGGCCGACTCAAGGCGCACAAAGCCTGCCTGACGGGGCTGGGCCTGCGCCGCATGCACCACACGGTGGAAGTGGCCGACACCCCCGAAATCCGGGGCATGATCAACCGAGTCTCCTACATGTTGAAAGTGGAGGAGGCGGCGAGCTGATCGCTCGCAGCTGTTAACGGGGCAAGCAAACGATGCACCTGAATACGATCAAGCCCGGTGAGGGCGCGCGCAAGCCGGGTAAGCGCAAAGGCCGCGGCGAGTCCGCCGGCCAGGGCAAGACCTGTGGCCGCGGCGTCAAGGGTCAGCACGCCCGTTCCGGTGGCTTCCACAAGGTGGGCTTCGAGGGCGGTCAGATGCCCTTGCAGCGTCGCCTGCCGAAGGTGGGTTTCCGCTCGCGTACGCAGCGTTTCGTCGACGAGATTCGCCTCGGCGAGCTGGCTAAGGCTGCTGCCGCGTCGGAAGACGGTGCGACCGTGGACCTTCTCTCCCTGCGCAAGGCAGGCCTGATCACTTCCCTCATCCGTGAGGCGCGTGTGATCAGCTCCGGCAGCGTGGAGACGGCCGTGACGATTCGTGGCCTGAAGGTGACCAAGGGCGCCCGCGCCGCGATCGAAGCGGCTGGCGGCAAGGTCGAAGACTGACCGCGCCTAGCGACGAGCAAGTTAAGCAATAGGTCGACACGCGGTGTCGACACGGGCGAAGGCCCGGGAGTACTAAGTGGCACGTTCGATGACAGGTAAAAACCAGGCAGCTATGGCCGCCGCCGCAGGCGGGGCCACAGGCGGCAAGCTCACAGAGCTGCGCCAGCGCCTGATGTTTTTGATCGGCGCGCTGATCGTCTACCGCATCGGTACCTTCATTCCGGTGCCGGGGATCGATCCGGAAGCGCTTGCCCAGCTGTTCGAAAACCAGGGCAGCGGCTCGGTGTTGAACCTGTTCAACATGTTCTCCGGTGGTGCGCTGGAGCGTTTGAGCATCTTCGCGCTCGGGATCATGCCGTACATCAGCATGTCCATCATCATGCAGATGATGTCGGTGATCCTGCCGAGCCTCGCCGCGCTCAAGAAGGAAGGCGAAGCGGGTCGTCGCAAGATCACCCAGTACACGCGCTACGGCACTGTCGTGCTCGCCACTTTCCAGTCTGTCGCGGCCGCCCTGGCTCTGCAGACCCAGAACCTGGTGATCACGCCGGGCGTGCCCTTCGTATTCACGGCAGCGGTCACCCTGGTCACGGGGACAGTGTTCCTGATGTGGCTGGGTGAGCAGATCACCGAGCGTGGCATTGGTAACGGTATCTCCATGATCATCCTCGCCAGCATCCTGTCGGGCCTGCCCGCAGCGGTCGGCGGCACGATCAACCTGGTTGCTACGGGTCAGATGCAGAACTGGGTGGCGATCATTCTGTTCGTGCTGGTGCTGGCGGTGACAGCCTTCGTGGTGTTCGTGGAGCGTGCCCAGCGCCGGATCACGGTGAACTACGCCAAGCGCCAGCAGGGCCGTCGCGTATTCCAGGGGCAGCAGAGCCACCTGCCGTTCAAGCTGAACATGAGCGGCGTGATTCCGCCGATCTTCGCGTCGAGCTTGATCCTGTTCCCCGCCACCATCGCGGGCTGGGTGAGTGGCTCGAGCGCCGAAGGCCTCGGATGGCTGCAGCGTTTCGCCGCAACCCTCGCCCCGGGTCAGCCCATTTACACGCTGACCTATGGCGCCCTGATCATCTTCTTCTGCTTCTTCTACACCGCCCTCATGTTCAATTCGCGTGAGACGGCGGACAACCTGAAGAAGTCAGGAGCGTTCATCCCGGGTATCCGGCCGGGTCGCCAGACGGGCGAATACATCGACACCGTGCTCACGCGTCTCACCCTCTGGGGTGCGCTCTACGTGACCGCCGTGTGCTTGATGCCGGAGTTTATGATCATGCAGTTCCAGGTGCCGTTCTACTTTGGCGGTACGTCTCTGCTGATCATAGTTGTGGTCGTAATGGACTTCATGGCGCAGGTTCAGGCGCACATGATGTCGCACCAGTACGAAGGCCTGATGAAGAAGGCAAACCTGAAGGGCTACAGCCGTTCGGGCGGCGCCGGTCAGGTGAGGTAAGGAGAGCGTCATGAAGGTCCGCGCGTCGGTCAAAAAGATGTGCCGTAACTGCAAGATCATCAAGCGGAACGGCGTCATTCGGGTGATCTGCAACGCAGATCCCAAGCACAAGCAGCGTCAGGGCTAGGCCCTAGCGCATTCCGATCGTGCGCCGGGTGGGGCACGACGGTTAGAGGAAGACCAGGAGTCAGGTAAATGGCCCGCATCGCAGGCATCAACATTCCGGCCCACAAGCACACGGTGATCGCGCTGACGTCGATCTACGGCATCGGTCGTACGACGGCGAAGAACATCTGCGCCAGCGCCAACGTGGAGCCGAGCACCAAGATTCGCGATCTCACCGAGGAGGAGGTGAACCTCCTGCGTAACGAGGTGGGGCGTCACACGGTGGAGGGTGACCTGCGACGTGAGGTCAACCTGAACATCAAGCGACTGATGGACCTCGGTACCTACCGCGGTATCCGTCACCGTCGTGGGCTGCCGCTGCGTGGTCAGCGCACTCGCACCAACGCGCGCACCCGCAAGGGCCCGCGTCGCATCATCAAGAAGTAAGGCAGCGTTAAGCCATGGCGAAGCAGCAAACGAAGAAGAAGGTCAAGAAGCAGGTCATCGACGGCATTGCTCACATCCAGGCCTCCTTCAACAACACCATCATCACGATCACCGATCGTCAGGGCAACGCGCTCTCCTGGGCGACCTCTGGAGGCTGCGGCTTCCGCGGTTCGCGCAAGAGCACGCCGTTCGCCGCGCAGGTGGCTGCCGAACGCGCCGGCCAGGCCGCACAGGACTACGGGTTGAAGAATCTGGAAGTGCGCGTGCGTGGGCCCGGTCCTGGCCGCGAGTCCGCCGTGCGTGCGTTGAACGCCGTCGGGTATCGCATCACCAGCATCGAAGACGTGACGCCGATTCCGCACAACGGCTGTCGCCCGTCGAAGAAGCGTCGGGTTTAAAGGATTATTAGGTATGGCTAAGTACACCGGTCCGAAGTGCAAGCTCTCACGTCGTGAGGGCACCGATCTGTTCCTGAAGAGCGGCATCAAGCCGCTCGAGTCGAAGTGCAAGTCCGAAGTGTTGCCGGGCGGTGCCCAGGCGCGTCGCACTCGCTTGTCCGACTACGGCTTGCAGTTGCGTGAAAAGCAAAAGCTGCGCCGGATGTACGGTGTGCTGGAGAAGCAGTTCCGTAACTACTACAAGAGCGCTACGGGGCAGAAGGGTTCTACGGGCGAGAACCTCCTGCGCATGCTCGAGTGTCGCCTCGATAACGTTGTCTACCGCATGGGTTTCGCCACCACGCGCGCCGAAGCGCGTCAGCTGGTGAGCCACCGCGGTGTGACCGTCAACGGCACCACCGTCAACGTGCCCTCCTACCAGTGCGCAGGTGGGGACACGGTGCAGTTGCGGGAACGTGCCCGCAAGCAGTCTCGCGTGCAGGCAGCACGTGAGATCGCCACCCAGGTCGGCCTACCCGAGTGGGTAGAGGTGAACGAGCAGGAAATGAGCGGCGTCTTCAAGGCGGCGCCCGAGCGCGATGACATCCTGCCGGACATCAACGAAAACCTGGTCGTCGAGCTTTACTCGAGGTAAACCGCTACATGGCAGCAGCATTGACAGAATTCCTTCGTCCGAAAGTCGTCAAGGTCGACAAGATCACCGATCATCACGCGAAGATCGTGATCGAGCCGATGGAACGTGGCTTTGGCCACACCTTGGGCAACGCGTTGCGCCGCATCCTGTTGTCCTCCATGCCCGGCTGCGCGATCGTCGAATCCGAGATCGAAGGGGTTCTGCACGAGTACACCAGCATCGAGGGTGTGCAGGAGGATGTCGTCGACATCCTGCTGAACCTGAAGCTGGTGGCCATCCGTATGCACGCTCGCGATGAGGCGATGCTGACCCTGACCAAGAACGGTCCGGGTCCTGTGTACGCGGGTGACATCGACACCGGGCATGACATCGAAATCGTCAACCCGGAGCTGGTGATCTGCACCCTCAACGAGAGCGGTTCGATCAACATGAATCTGCGCGTGGTGAAGGGGCGTGGCTTCCAGCCGGCAGCCCAGCGCGCCAGTTTCGACGAGGTCACGCGCCCCATCGGCCGCCTGCTTCTCGATGCCAGCTTTAGCCCGATCCGCAAGGTCAGCTACACCGTGGAGTCCGCTCGCGTCGAGCAGCGTACCAACCTCGACAAGCTGATCCTGGATGTGGAAACCAACGCTACCATCGAGCCTGACGAAGCGATTCGTCGCGCCGGTGGCATCCTGAAGGACCAGCTATCCGTGTTCGTCGATCTGCCGACGCAGCCGGAAGAGGTGGAGACCAAGCAGGATACGATCGACCCGATGCTGCTGCGTCCGGTGGACGAGCTCGAGCTCACTGTGCGCTCGCTCAACTGCCTGAAGGCAGAGAACATCAACTACATCGGCGACCTGGTCCAGCGTACTGAGGTGGAGCTGCTCCGCACGCCCAACCTCGGTAAGAAGTCGCTAAACGAGATCAAGGAAGTGCTGGAAAGCCACAGCCTTGGCCTCGGCATGCGCCTGGACGGCTGGCCGCCATCGAACTTGAGCCAGGACGATCCGTTCTCACGGATCTGATCGACTAACGGGATAGAAGACCATGCGCCATCGTAATTCCGGCCGCCAACTGAACCGCAATTCGTCGCACCGAAAAGCGATGTTCCGCAACATGTCCGCGAGCATGCTCACCCACGAGACCATTCGCACTACCGTCCCTAAGGCGAAGGAGCTGCGTCGTCACGTCGAGCCTCTGATCACCCTGGCGAAGACCGACAGCGTGGCCAACCGTCGCCTCGCCTTCGATCGCCTGCGTGACAAGGAAGTGGTCGCGAAGCTGTTCACCGACATCGGGCCGCGCTTCAAGGATCGCCCCGGGGGCTACCTGCGCATCCTGAAGTTGGGCCCACGTCCCGGCGATGCGGCGCCGATGGCGCTCGTTCAGCTCGTGGAGCTTGGCGAGTCCCAGGATGCGGACGTCGCAGCAGAGGCCTAGGGCTAGCGCCTACGATGATCCGATCGCCGGTGCGGTCGGCAAAAAAGGGACCTCACGGTCCCTTTTTCGTTTCTGTCTGTCGCTTCGAGCTCTTTGGGTGAGGCGAGTCCGGCTCCACGGGCGCCAACGCCGCGTCTGAGTAGCTAACCTGGATACAGGGGCCACACCCATGGGATGAGCACGATCGCCGTAGCCCCAAGCAGCAGATTCAATGGCACGCCGAAGCGAAGGTAGTCCGAGAATCGGTACCCACCTGGGCCGTAGACCATCAAGTTCGTTTGGTAGCCGATCGGCGTGGCGAAGCTTGCCGATGCTGCCATGGCGATGGCGACGGCGTAGGGCAATGGGCTGACGCCGAGGGACTCAGCCCCGGCCACGGCGATCGGAAACATCAGTACCGCGGCCGCCGCGTTAGTGATCAGCGAGGTCATCAATACGGTCATCACGTAGATCGCGCCCAGGAGCAGGACGGGGTTTCCGGACGTGACGGCCAGCATGGTGGTCGCGAGCCAGGCTGCAGCTCCCGAGGCCTCTACGGCCTGACCGATGCCGTAGGCGGCAGCGATCACGACCACCACCTGCGTGTCCACGCTGTTGCGGGCGATCGACCCCGTGCAACACCGGGTCAACACCATCGCGCCGGCGCCGAGCAGCGCGGCTTGCAGCATGCTGGTGATGCCTGTGGCCGCCAGCAACACCATGGCGCACAGGATCAACCAGGCCACGCCGGCTCGCTCGTGGCGCGGTGGCCGCGCGTCGTGGATTGGGCGCAGGAGCAGGAAGTCGCGGGAGTTGCGGTAGCGGCGGGAGAAGCCTTCTTCCGCTTCGAGGAGAAGCGTGTCGCCGGCGTGCAGACGAATGTCCCCGAGCTTGCGGGCGATGCGTTGGCCGTCGCGGGCGACGGCGATGACCACCGCCCCGTAGCGACGGCGGAAGCGTGATTCCTTCACGGTCTTGTAGGCCGTGGGGCTGGTGGGCGACACCACCGCCTCGATGAACTCACGCGAACGTCGGGGCGAATCGAGTTTGAACAGCTGGTCGGTGGCTGGCTGTAGGCCGCGAATACGCTGCAGATCGATGATGGATTCCGTCACCCCTGCGAATACCAGCCGGTCACCGGCGTGGAGCATCTCCTTGGGCGTGACGGCGGGCAGCACGTCGCCGTCGCGGTCGATCTCGATGAGATACAAGCCTGGGAGGTTGCGCAGCTGAGCCTGCTCTACGGTCTGTCCGACCAGGGGCCCTTCCGGCTCGACGATCATCTCCACCGTGTATTCGCGCGGATTGCGCAGTTCCTCCACCGAGCCATCCCGGTCCGGCAGCAGGTGGCGCGAGGTCAGTAGTACGTAGCAGATTCCGATAATCGCTGAGGGCACGCCCACCAGCGCCAGTTCGGCGAAGGCGAGCCCACGGACCTCCGGTTGGGCCAGCAGCAATCCGTTGACGATCAGGTTGGTCGACGTGCCCACCAGGGTGCAGCTTCCGCCCAGGATGGCCGCGTAGGACATAGGCATCATCAGGCGCGAGGGCGAGATACGCATCTTCTTCGCCCAATCCATCACCGCGGGAATGAAGCAGGCCACCACGGGGGTGTTGTTGACGAATCCACTGGCCACCGTGACCGGCAGCATGAGCAACAGCTGGGCCGAGGCCACCGAGCGGGCGCGGTGGAATAGGCCTCGGACCACCACATCCAGGGCGCCCGTCTCGCGCAGGCCGGCAGCCACCACGTACAGCACGGCCACCGTAATGGTGCCCTCGTTGGCGAAACCCGACAGGCCGTCTGCTGCACCGATCACCCCACCCCCGAGTAACACGGTGAGTCCGCCCATGAGGACGATATCCGGGGCGGCACGCGTGAAGATGAGGGTGCCGACGCATCCGAAGAGCACGGCTACGGTAACGAGCAGGTCGAGAGTCAAAGGAGCTCCAAGCAACTCGCCGCCTCGCCGGCGGCAGCCTCGGAAGTATAGCGGTCAGTGCTGGCGGTAGCGGATCGCGATCCGGTAGTGGAGTTCGTGATGGCAACGGCGCTGGGAGGTGCCACGGGGCGACTCCATACCGGCACACAGATCGGTGCCGGTGACGCTATCGCGACGGCTGGCGGTGGCGCGATCGATCAGTCCAAGCAGTTCGAATCCGCCCTGGCAGCAATTCGGGTTCTTGCATCGGAAGCTCAGGTTGGCGCGGGTGCGGGCATCGAAGGTCCGTGAATACGGGGCCGTGCTGTGTTCGCCATCCGGGGAGGAAAAGCGCAAGGTCATGGTGACGGTGTCCAGCTCGGGATACACGGTGCCGAGTTGGGGGACGTCATCCAGGGCGACGCGGCGTGGCTCGCCTGCCGACGCTGGCGAACCCAGGAGGCGGGCCGCCGCTTTGCGCAATGAACTCAACACCGTTCTCACTCCTTTGAGGCGAGGTGCTGCAAGGGGAATGCGTCGCTTCCCAGCGACAGGCCGAATCTTGCACGAGTCGGCGCTCGGTGCAACGGATGCAGGTCACAAAACGGGTGAGCGCTGTGATCAGGCGGTGGACGCGGATGGATCGCCGCCCCGGGCGGCATCCTTGGTGGGGCTCAGGACGTCTCTGAGGAACGCCCCGGTGAAGGACTGCTCCACCTGCGCGATGGCCTCCGGGCTGCCAGTCGCCAGCACCTCGCCGCCGCCAGCACCGCCTTCCGGGCCGAGGTCGATCACCCAATCGGCCGTCTTGATCACGTCGAGGTTGTGCTCGATCACGATCACCGTATTGCCGGCATCGCGCAGCCGGTGAAGCACGGCGAGCAGCTGCGCTACATCGTGGAAATGAAGGCCTGTGGTCGGTTCGTCCAGTAGGTACAGCGTGCGCCCCGTCGAGCGTTTGGCCAGCTCTCGGGCGAGCTTGACCCGCTGAGCTTCGCCCCCGGAGAGTGTGGTGGCGCTCTGGCCGAGCTTGACGTAAGACAAGCCCACGTCGAGCACGGTCTGTAGGCGATGAGCGATGATAGGTACGTTCGCGAAGAAATCTCGCGCCTCCTCGATGCTCATCTCCAACACCTCGTGGATGTTCTTCCCCTTGTACGTCACCTCGAGGGTTTCGCGGTTGAAGCGCCGGCCGTTGCACACGTCGCAGGGCACGAACACATCAGGTAGGAAGTGCATCTCCACTTTGATCATGCCGTCGCCCTGGCAGGCCTCACAGCGCCCGCCGCGCACGTTGAAGCTGAAGCGGCCTGGCTTGTAGCCACGGCTGCGCGCCTCCTGGGTGCCGGCGAAGAGTTCGCGGATGGGCGTCAGCACCCCCGTGTAGGTGGCGGGGTTGGAGCGTGGTGTGCGGCCGATGGGCGCTTGGCTGATGTCGATAACGCGGTCGATCAGATCCAGGCCTTCGAACTGTTTATGGGGCGCTGGCTCGTCCTCCTTCTGGCCGAGGCCCGTCTTCACCGCGCGGAACAGGGTCTCGTTGACCAGGGTCGACTTGCCCGAGCCCGAGACGCCGGTGACGCAGGTCATCAGCCCGATCGGGAATGCGACGTCCACCTCCTTGAGGTTGTTTCCGCTAGCGCCCTTCAGTAGCAACTGATCCTCGCCGGGCGCCTTGCGCTCGCTGGGGACGTCGATCTTGCGCTTGCCGCTGAGGTACTGGCCCGTCAGGGATGCGGGGTTCGCGAGCACTTCCTGCGGTGTCCCCTGGGCGACGACCTGTCCGCCGTGGACGCCGGCCCCAGGACCCATGTCTACCACGTGATCGGCGTGCAGGATCGCCTCGCTGTCGTGCTCCACCACGATCACCGTATTACCGATGTCGCGTAGGTGCTCCAACGTGCTTAGGAGCTTCTCGTTGTCGCGCTGGTGCAGTCCGATCGAGGGCTCGTCCAGCACGTACATGACGCCTACCAAGCCAGAGCCTATCTGGCTCGCCAGGCGGATGCGCTGGGCTTCGCCGCCCGAGAGGCTCTCTGCGCTGCGATCCAGCGAGAGGTAGTTGAGCCCAACATCGACCAGGAAGCCCAGGCGGCTGCGAATCTCCTTCACCACGCGTTGGGCGATCTCGCCGCGCCATCCTTGCACGTTGAGGCCATCGAAGAAGGCGCAGGCCTCCTCGATGGAGAGGGCGGTGACCTGGGGCAGGGCGTAGTCGCCCACGAACACGTTGCGTGCGTACTCGTTGAGGCGGGTGCCGTGGCACGAGGGGCAGCGCTGGGTGGTTTGGAAGCGCCCGAGTTCCTCGCGCACGTTGGCCGAGTCGGTCTCTCGGTAGCGTCGCTCCATGTTGGGCAGAATGCCCTCGAAGCTGTGCCGTCTCGAGGTGGTCTTGCCGCGGCCATCGAGGTAGTGGAAGTCGATCTCCTCATCGCCGCTGCCGTTGAGCACGAGCTCGCGATGGCGTTCGTCGAGGGAGGAGAATGGCGCCTCCAGGTCGAAGCCGTAGTGCAGGCCTAAGGACTGCATCAGCATGAAGTAGTAGGCGTTGCGACGGTCCCATCCG
>JBCBZW010000093.1 GCA_039815145.1 Pseudomonadota bacterium | reverse complement strand
GTGTCTCGACCGTGAGCACGACGTCGTTGGTCGAGACGGCGCGAGCTGCGTTCTTCGATCCCACTCCCGCGGCCATTCGTGCCGGTCGACAGCATATCTACAACACACGCCAGACTTCCGGCCTGGGTCAGGCCGCATGCGCCTCCTGCCACACGGACGCACGTATGGACCGCCTGGCCTGGGATCTTGGTGATCCGACGGGTGTCATGAAGTCCACGGCGGACGCCAACAAGGGTGCGTGGAACAACGGGCTGCGCTTCGGCTTCGACGATGAGTGGCATCCCATGAAGGGGCCGATGGTCACCCAGACCCTGCAGGACGTGATCGGCAAGGAGCCCCATCACTGGCGTGGCGACCGGGCGGGGATCGAAGTGTTCAACGCCACCTTCGTCAACCTCCAGGGCGACGACGAAGCCCTCGAGCCCGAGGAGATGCAGGACCTGGAGGACTTCCTCGCCACCATTCACTTCCCGCCCAACCCCTACCGCGAGTTGGACAACTCCTTGCCGACGAACCTGCCCCTGGACGGGTTCTTCGGCGCGGGCAACCAACTGCCCAAGGGTGAGCCCGTGCCGAACGGCAATGCGCAACGGGGGCTCGAGAACTTCATCTTGCCGAATCGTGCTGACGCGCCCTTCGCTTGCTCCACCTGCCATACCTTGCCTACGGGACTAGGCCCCAACGTGGAGCTCAACAACGGCGAGCTGGTGGAGATTCCGCCAGGGCCTAACGGCGAGGCCCACATCGGCTTCGTCTCCATCGACGGCGACTTTCAACGCACGCTCAAGGTGCCGCACCTGCGCAATCTGTACGAGCGCATCGGCTTCGACACCACACAGCTGGAGAACAACACCGGCTTTGGCTTCCACCACGATGGCAGCTTCGATTCCTTATCCAAGTTCTTCCGCCTAGGCTTCCCCGGGATCGCGGATGCGCAGGATCTGGCCGACATGATCGCCTTCATGCTCGCCTTCAGCGGCTCCGACCTGCCGGCGGCCAGCGATAACACGGACGAACCCGTCGGTCCTGCCAGCCAGGACTCGCACGCTGCCGTCGGCCAGCAGCTGACGATCACCCAGCTTGGGCAGCTCGGCGTCGATGGGCGCCAACGGCTGGTGCTGTTCCTGCGCCTTGCGCGCAGCGGTGCCGTCGAGCTGACGGCGAAGGGACCGTTCGACGGCGAGATGCGTGGCTATCGCTTCGACGGTGCAGGGCGCTTCCAGGCGGATCGTGCCGGCGAGGTGCTCTCCCTCGGCGAGGTGCTCTCCCGCGCGGGGCCGACCACGCCGCTCACCCTCACGGTGGTCGCCAACGGCACGGGCATGCGGATCGGTATCGACCGAGACGAGGATGGCGTGCTGGACGGAGACGACACCCCCGCGCAGAGCCGCTAGTTTTCGCCCAGGCGAGGAGCTCTGGTGGTTGCTACCACCAGGGCTCCGCACACCATCGTGCCGCATTGCGGGACGGCGCGAGTACGTATTCAACGCAGTGTTCGGCATTCGATCTTGCTGTTAGAACTGACTTCAGTGCTACGGATCGGACGACCGGGACTGAAGGATGCCAGCGGGTCACAGCCATGCCCCCACCATCGCCGCCGCCCTGGCCTGCCTAGGCTTATTGGTAAGTGCGACGGGCGCCGCCACGGACGGATCTCGCGTGGCGGTCGCCTCGGGCAGTCTCGGCACCTCGCGCGCCCTGCTGCGTCAATCCCCCAACGGGGGGTGTGTCGACGTCTCGAATCACCACCGTCAGCAATACGCCGAGGACTTTGTGCTGCCCCGCGGTGAAGATCAGCGCCTCGATCGATTGGTCGTCACCGGCGTCTACGAGTTCAACAACTTGCCGCCGACCCACGACGCCTACACCCTGCAGGTCATGGGGCAGTGGTTCGGCAGCGAGCTCCCCGACACGCGTCATCCACCCCTTTGCACCTTCGACGATCAACGCCCGTTCTTTCGGGTGCCGACCGGTCGCATCGTCAACGGCTTAGAGGTGTACGAGCTCACCTACTACTTCGATGAGGCCTGTGTGCTACCAGCCAATCAGACCTATTGGCTCGAGGTGGTGGACGCCAATGGCCAGCGCGGCGACTCCTTCGCCTGGGAGTGCGCAGACCCCGATCAGGAGCGCGGACTGGCCGGCAGTGCTGTCGCCAACGCCACGTCCCCGATCAAGGGGCGCGAGTGGATTGCGTCGTCGGCTGGGTTTTCCATTGCGCTCGATGCGACCGATGCGAGCGATCCCACCCCTATCACGAGTCGCGTACGTGGCATCGCTGGCGCCCGGGCCCGATGCATCAATGCGACGCGTGAGCAGGTTCTCGATATCCCCCTCGGAGCCGATCGCAAGACCATGTGGAACTGTACTGCAGCGGGCTTGGAGGCGGCTGCTGGCGATGTGATCGTGCAGTTCATGTTCGGCGTGGTCACCGCCCCCGACGACATCGCTGGAGCCACCACCGGAGAGTTGGGCGAGACGGTCCAGTGCATCAACCAGACGAGCGGTCAGATCTCTGCCGTGCCGCCAAGCGACGATGCCGCCTGGAGCTGCACGGGCAGCGGATTCCTCGCCCAGGCGGGCGATGACATGGTGTACATGCGCGTTGGCGTGGCCGAATAGCGTGGCTGGCGAGAGCGGAGGGCGCTTGCTTGCACCGGTGGCGGCCGCGTCGGCCGTATTCCTGGTCGCCTGCACCCCGCAAACGCCCCTTCAGAGCGAGTCCTCCCTAGGCACGTTCTGCGACCGCCTCCCGCGGCCGGAGTTCGCCGCCCTCGAGCGCCACGCGGCGAGCGACGATTGGTTCGAAGTCTACGAGATTCGCCCCGGTACCTACGCGATCTATGAGCCCTGGCAGTGGCAGGAGGTGATCTCCTGGCTGATCGTTGGGGAAGCACGCGCGCTGCTCTTCGACACGGGCAACGGGATCGGTGACATTCGCGCCGTAACGGATGCGTTGACGGACCTGCCGATCACCGTGCTCAACTCGCACAGCCACTTCGATCACGTGGGCGGCAACTACGCCTATGAATCCGTGCTGTCGACGATGACCGATTTTTCCCTGACCCGCAGTAAGGGTCTGCCCCACGACGTCGTCGCTGAAGAGGTGTCGTCGCAAGCGCTCTGTAAGGGACTTCCCGCCGGGCGCGAGGCGCGTGACCACCGCTTGCGCCCCTACGCGCTCACCGCGAAGGTGGCCGACGGTGATCGCATCGATCTCGGTGGCCGCGTATTAGAGGCGCTCGCAGTGCCTGGGCACACGCCGGACGCCCTCGCCCTGCTGGAGGCGGAGGCCGGCTACCTGTGGAGCGGTGACACTTTCTACGTCGGCCCGATCTGGCTCTACGCGCCGGAGACGGACTTCCAGGCGTACCGCCGCTCGTTGATCCGCCTCGCGGAAGTGGCGCCGACCCTAACCGCCGTGTTCCCGGCCCACAACACGCCCGAGGCCTCGCCGGCGCTGCTCCTGGAGGCCTTGCGTGGCTTCGATGCCGTGCGCGCCGGGGCCGTGGAGGCGCAGCCCGCCTGGCCCGGTACGGTCACCTACGCCCTGGGTGACTTCTCCTTCCTGGTGCGCGAGGGAACGCTCGCCCCGCCCTGACGGGGCCCTCCGAGGACGGCTTGGCTACACTGGTATTGCACGGGGCGATTGATTTTCCCTCGCTCGTGCAACCAAGGGCTCAGAGTCAGTAGCAAGACCTTCGCCATGGGAACCTCACCGCGCCATCATCGCAGCGATCGCGACCTGTGCCGCAGGATGATCCGCGGCGACGAGGCGGCCTTCGACAGCTTCTTCGAGCGTCACGCAGACCGCCTGTACCGCTTCGCCCTGTCGCATCTGCCGGAGGAGGCTGAGGTGGCCCAAGACATGGTGCAATCCACCCTCACCGCGGCCATCGAGCAGCTGGAGGCCTACCGTGGAGAGGCGTCGCTCTACACCTGGCTGTGCGCCATCTGCCGGCGTCAGATCGCGGCGCGTTGGCGTCGCGAGGGCGCTGCCCAACGGGTCGTGACCTTCGATGAGACGACGGTGACCGCGGTGCTCGACACCCTGAGCGCGGCGGAGCAGGATCAACCTGAGCAGCGCGTCGAACGGCTGCAACTCGTCGCCCTGATCCAGCAGGTGTTGGACGCCCTGCCGGGCCATCAGGGCGATGCCCTGGCGCTCAAGTACATGCGGGGCCTGTCCGTGCGCGAGATCGCCGACGAGCTGCGCCTGTCGGCCACCTCCGTGCAATCGCTCCTGGCGCGCGGCCGGGACTCCTTCCGCGAGACGTTGACGGAACTGCTAGGCGTGGTGGACGGCGATGGCCTGTCCCTCGCGCAGCGTTTGCTGGGCGTCGGCGAGGCGACAGCCGCTGCCAAGGCGCGAGGCTCGTCTTCGGAGAGCTTGCCATGACGGATACCAACACCCCGAACCGCCATCCGCCGGGCCCACCGGCCGATGAGGATCAGATCGGTCAGATCATCCGTGCCGCCGGCGGGCGGGCGGCGCTGGATCCCGCCGCGCGGGCGCGGATCCGCAGCGAGGCCCGCGCCCAATGGCAGGCGCGCTACGGACGCGGGGCTCGGCGCACGACGACGACCCGCTGGCAGGCACCGGTGATGGCGCTGGCGGCCGCGGTGCTGGTGGGCCTCGGTCTCGCCCTGTTCCTGCCGCGGGCGACCCCACCGGTATTGCCCGTGCCTGCGCTGGCCGGCGAGGTTGTGCAGGCTCACGGATTCGCTGAGAGGCGGGTCGGCGCGCCGCCCTCGAGCTGGCGTCGCCTGGCGCAGGCCTCGCGCCTCGTCTTCGGCACGCAGGTGCGCACGGGGCAGGGCGGGCGCTTGCGCCTCGATCTCACCGACGGCGTGTCCCTGCGCCTCGATCACGGCACGGAGCTCGTGTTGGAGAGGCCCCAAGAGATTCGTTTGCTGGCTGGGCGGGTGTACATCGACGCTGGCGACAAGGTGCCAGCGACGCCCGGCCAGGCCGCCGCCGCCCCCGCGATCATCGTGCGCACGCCCTACGGCGACGTCTCGGACGTGGGCACCCAGTTCGTCGTCGCCCTGGCCGAGGACACGATGCGCGTGGCCGTGCGGGACGGTCGCATCGAACTGCGCACGCCGCCGGTGCGCGAGCAGGCGATCGAGGGCGAGGCGTTGATCGTGAGCAGGGCGAGGGGGATTCGACGGGACACGACGGCGCTGGGCGGGGATGAATGGCGGTGGGCGGAGTCGCTCGCTTCGCCCTTCACCCTGGCGGACAGTTCCGTCGATGCGTTCCTGCGCTGGGTGGCGCAGGAGAGCGGCCGCGAGTTGGTCTACGGCGATGCCGCCGCCGAAGCGCGCGCACAGAGCATCCGACTTCAAGGGGAACTGCGGGAGCTCACGCCCTCCCAGGCCCTGGCACCGGTGATGGCCACAACGGATCTGATCGTCACCGAGCATGAGCGCCAGCTAGTCGTCACCAGTGGCAGGATGCCCTGACGCCATGAGCGGGCCGCGCCGTGGGGGCTGGCGCCATCTGCTGATCTGGACCCTGGCGGCGCTCGCCGCCGGGCCCGCATCGGCCTGGGATGTTCCGGCGGGCGAACCGCTCGAGCAGACGTTCGCGCGTGTCAGGGCGAATGGGCTGAACCTCGTCTCGAGCTCGGCTCTGCTGCCGTCGGCCGCCGTGGCCGAGGCCATGGTACAGGCCGCGACGCCGGCGGAGGCGCTGGATGCCTGCCTGCGGCCCCACGGGCTGCGCCTGCGCCGCCAGGGCGGGGCGTACTTCGTGGTGGAGGCTGGCGAGCGTTCGCGCGGCCGCGTCGAGCTGCGATTGCGCCCGGCCGATGGGGACAGCGCAGGCGAGGCGCTCACCGTCGAGTTCGCGGCCAAGCGCTCCTCCGTACGTCTTCGTTGGCCGGTGGGCGACGCGTTGCGTGTGACGAGTGATGGGCTTGCCCCAGGTGCCTACTCGCTCGTCGTGCGGCGCGGGGACGAACCGCTCCTCACGCGCGACGTTCGCGTGCGTGCGCGACGGACCCTCGACCTCGAGCTCTCCCTGGGCGCGCCCAACGCGCGTATGGAGGAGATCACCGTGAGCGCGAGCCGCTACGCCCTCGTGCGCGACGACGAATGGAGCAGCGAAGCCCTGGATCAGGTGACCTTGGCGCGGCTCCCCGCTCTCGGCGGCGATCCCCTGCGCGCCGTCACCCGCCTACCGGGCGTGAGTGCCAACGGCCTCGGCGCGGGCCTGCGCGTGCGCGGGGGCGATGCCGAGGAGACCACGGTGTTCTTCGACGGCCTGGAGATGGTGGAGCCGTTTCACCTGAAGTACTTCCAGGAGGTCTTCAGCACCATCGACAGTCGCCTGGTCGGTCGCTTGGATCTATTCACCGGCGGCTATCCGGTGCGCTACGGGAGTGCGCTCAGCGGCCTGGTGAACATGCAGTCGCGGGCGCCGCCGGACGCCCTGTCCGGGGAGATCTTTGCGGACCTGCTGCAGACCGGCGGCCGCGTGGCGATCCCGTTCGGCGATGGGCGCACGGTGGCTACGCTCTTCGCCAGGCGGAGCAACCTCGATCTGCTCAGCGATCTGCTGACGCCCCGCTTCGGCTCGCCGAGCTACACCGACGCGTTGGTGAGCCTCTCGCACCAGCGCGCCGGGGGGCGTTCCCTGCGCGCGAGCTTCGTGCAGAACGACGACGACATCGCGCTCAGCGAACCGGACGGCGGTGAGTTCGCGAGCTCCCGTCAGCGCAGCCGCTACGCCTGGATGGTCGCGGAGCATGCGATCGGCGACATCGCGACCGGCCGCACGCTCCTCGCCTACACGGACACGCGTCAGCGGCGCATGGGTCTCATCGATGAGCCGGACGACCAGGTCGCCGATCTCGACGATCGTCGCGACGTCACCCTCTACCAGCTGCGCCAGGACTGGACCCTGTTCCCCACCGAGGATGATCGCCTCGTCGTCGACGCCGGCCTGGATCTGCGCGCCGTGCGCACCTGCTACCAGCACACCTCGTCGCGAGCGTTCTTCGAGCCCTTGGAGGAGCTGGTGGACACCGTCGCCTCCGTGCGGGCGGCAGACCTCTGCGCGAGCGGCGCGGACTACGGCGCCTACGCGGCGGCACGCGTGCAGGCCCTCCCGCGCGTGGCCTTCGACCTGGGCCTGCGCTTCGACGGCCAGAGCTACTACGACTTCGGCGATGACCAGCAGGTCAGCCCGCGCTTGGGCGTCCGCCTGACACCGACGGATCGCACGCGTCTGCGCGCGAGCTGGGGCGTGTTCCACCAGGCCGAGGGAGTGCAGGAGCTGCAGGTGTCTGACGGCGTGAATCAGTTCTTTCCCGCGCAGCGCGCCGAGCATGCCATCGTCAGCCTCGAACATGAGTTTTCCGTTGGTCTGCGGGTGCGCGTCGAGGCCTATCGAAAGCGCTTTTCGCGCCTGCGACCGCGCTTTGAGAACCTCTTCGCCAGCGTCGAGCTGCTGCCGGAGCTGCAGGCAGACCGCGTGCGCATCGATGCGACGCGCGCCCGCGCCAGCGGCGTGGAGGTGAGCCTCAGCGGTGAGTCCTCCACGGGGGATCTCTCCTGGTGGGTCACGTACGCCCGCACGCGAGCGGTGGATGTGGTCGAGGGCGTGGAGGTGCCGCGGTCCTGGGACCAACCCAACGCATTGGCGGCCGGGCTCGCCTTCGAGCGAGGGCCCTGGTCCTTCGCTCTCGCTGGGCGCTACCACACGGGGTGGCCGATCACCGAGATCCTGCTCGGTGAGGATGAGGAAGGCGAACCGATCCCCGTGCTGGGGTCACGCAACGCCGCTCGCCTTCGCGACTACGCGGCCATCGATCTACGCCTGAGCTATCGTCGGCCCTTGCCCCGGGGTGAGCTCAATGTCTTCTTCGAGCTGCTCAACTCCACCAATCGTCGCAACGTCTGCTGCATCGGCTACGACTTCGAGGATGACGACGAAGAGGAGGTCGGCGTCGCCCTGGAGCCCTCCTTCGATCAGTGGATTCCTCGAGTGCCTAACGTAGGAATAAGCTGGAGCTTCTAGCGCCAGCGATTGATTTCCTCGCCACCGCGCAACTATCCCTTGCACACACATGCCGGAGACGGCGCGAGGAGGATGAGATGAAAGTTGCTAAGAGCGAACGTTTGGTAGGCCTTGGTCTTGGGCTCATGGTGGCGGTGTCCCTCACCACCGCCAGCCATGCGCAGGAAGAGGAGATCGAGTGGGACACGGCGGAGCTCTTCTTCGAGCTCAACGACACGGATGGAGACTTGGGGCTGCAGGCAGACCTCGACGGTGAGCCCTGGGAGAGCCTCACCATCTCCGATCCCCGCGACATCCCGCTGCTGAACCTGCGTACCTCCACGCGCCTGCGGCGCCAGGGCTTGTCGGAGCTCACCTTCGAGAGCAACGAGCCGCCCTTCGACGAGGTGCCACCGGAGATCACGTTCCGGCGTTTCCCGGAAGGCGTCTACGAAATCGAGGCGCTCACCCTCGAGGGCCAGGAACTGGAGTCCGAGGTGATGGTGAGCCACGTGCTGGCCGGGCCGCCGAGCGAGGTCACGGTCAACGGTCAGCCCTCGGCAGCGGACTGCGATGCGGACGTGCTGCCCGTGGTGATGGCCCCGGTCACCATCGATTGGGCGCCGGTGATCGAGTCCCATCCCACGATCGGCACCACTGGCGTGCCGGTGGAGATCGACGTGTACCAGTTCTTCCTCGAGCGCGACGACGCCGAGTTGGGCGTGGATCTGGCGAACGACGTCACGGAGTTCACGGCTCCGGCGGAGTTGCTCGGTGAGCCGGGCGAGTGGAAGTTCGAGATCATCGCGCGGGAGGAGAACGGCAATAAGACCGCGGTGGAGAGTTGCTTCTTCCTCCAGTAGCAAGTCTTGAGGAGGAGTGTCGCGAGGCGCTCCTCCTCTGCCGGCTCGGTGAGGATTGAGATCGCGGTATCCTGGGCCGGTGACCACCCGCTTGAAGGAGAACGCCGTGACCACACCAGACATCGCCCAACGCGGCCTCTACCTGCTCGGGTGCGGCAAGATGGGCTCGGCCATGTTGTCCGGTTGGTTGGAGGGCGGCCTGCCCGCGAGCGCGGTCTGGGTGACCGATCCCTTCCCGTCCCCTTGGCTCGAGGAGCTCTCCCAGGCGCAGGGGCTACACCTCAACGCGGGCACGCCGCCGTCGCCTGCCGTGGCGCTTCTCGCTGTGAAGCCGCAGATGATGGACGATGCCCTTCCGGCCCTCGCGTCCCTCGGTGGTGGCGATACGCTGATGCTCTCTGTGGCGGCGGGCACACCCCTGGGGCGCTTCGAGCAAGTCTTCGGCGCAGCCACCCCTATCGTGCGCGCGATGCCGAACACGCCGGCGGCGATCGGTAAGGGCATCACCGCCATCATCGGCAATGGCGCGGCCGGCGAGCCACACCTCGCCCTTGCCCAGTCCTTGCTGTCGGCGATCGGCGAGGTCATCCGCCTGGAGCGTGAGGAGCAGATGGATGCGGTGACCGCCGTATCCGGATCCGGGCCTGCCTATGTATTCCATATGGTGGAGGCGATGGCCGCGGCTGGCGAGACGCAAGGGCTGTCGCCGGCTCTCGCGATGCAACTGGCGCGGGCCACCGTGTCTGGCGCGGGTGCCCTTGTGGAGCAGTCCGAGGAGAGCGTTTCGCAGCTGCGTATCAATGTGACCAGTCCGGCGGGTACGACCGAGGCGGGGCTGAAGGTGCTCATGGATGAGGTGCGGGGACTGCCGCCGTTGCTGCGTGCCACCGTCGAGGCGGCGGCGGAGCGAAGTCGAGAGCTCGGGCGTTAGGTTAGTCGGCGGAGACCGGCGCACATGTGGCCATTTCGACGAAAGCACAAAGACGACCCAAGCAGCGATGATGCTGAGCTCGTCGCGCAACTGCGTCACTACATAGATCTTGCTCTCGTGGGCGGCTTTCGACCGCTCGCCGAAATCTCCGAGATCGCGATCGAGATCGTGGCCGATGAGTTCGACGAAAGAAAGGTGAGGGCTCTTGCGCGTAAAGTCCTGTCGGATCAGCTATCGAAGTATCGAGAGTCGCAAAGCACGTGGCCCCAGGTGACTGATTGCGATCGTCTCGATGCCGCCTTCGCCGAACTCGAAGAATCTGGCATCGTTGCGCGCCAGAACGCCACTTGCTGCCAGACGTGCGCCGGCGCCGAGGTTTGGGACGAGGTCGAGTCCAAGCTCAAGGCTGGAGAAGTAATACGTGGCATGACCTTCTACCACGAGCAAGACACCGAATCTGCTGTAGAGGGCGGCGGCCTATACCTCGCCTACGGATCGGTCGAGGGGGCTGATGGTGCGGCCGTCGCAATTGGAGAAGAGGTGCGCAAGTTGCTCCAGAGTCATGGTTTGCAGGTGAGTTGGAACGGCCAACTCAATCAACGAATTCACGTGACACTGGATTGGAAGCGACGGCGATCCGATGTGGCCGCTTGACAGAAGGTAGCAGCTCGACACTGCCCTGACGCCGCCCTTACTGGTGCAAGGCGTGCTCAAAGCCCGAGTTCCAAGACTCGCCTGACTGACATCCTGCGCTCCCGGCGAGAACCTCGGGGTACTCTCAACCTTCTGATTTACGGCGATTTCACGCCGAATTCACGGTCTTCACGCTGGACCAGTCTGCCGCCCTGACGGCCGCTTCACACCCCCTGCCCAAGCTTCTCCCTGCATCCACGACGGATGCGCTACACCCACAAGGGAGAACTCACATGCGACGCATGATTACCTCTTGCCTGGCCGCCAGCGTGGCCCTGGTCGGGCTGGTTGCCGCGGGCCCCGGCAACGCCGCCGGCCTTCTGCATCCGAAGGGCGCGACCGAATCGCCGCTGGAACTGCGCGCCCACATGGTCGACGTCGTGGTGGAGGACGGCTACGTCGTCACCCACGTCGAGCAGATCTTCGCCAACGCCTGGGACACGGACCTGGAGGCCATCTACTCCTTTCCCGTACCCGAAGACGCAGCGGTCTCCGCGTTCACCTACTGGATCGATGACAAGCCCGTGCACGGCGAAGTGGTGGAGAAGAAGCGCGCCCGAGAGATCTACGAACGCGAGCGTGACGCCGGCCGCGAGGCGGCGGTGACGGAGCAGGACGACTACCGCAGCTTCGACATCAGCGTCACCCCCGTCCGCGCCCACGACGATGTGCGCATCCGCCTGAGCTATATCCAGCCCGCCCACGTGGACATGAGCATCGGCCGCTACACCTACCCGCTGGAGGACGGCGGCACCGACGAGGCGAAGCTCTCCTTCTGGGGCACGCAGAGCGCCGTGCAGGAGTACTTCCGCTTCGGGATGTGGGTTCGCCCGGCCGTTCCCCTGGCGGGCCTGCGCTTGCCTGCCCATCCTCAGGCGCAGGTGAATCAGGAGGCCGATGGGTCCTACCGGGTGTTGATCGAGAGTGGTCAACGGCCCGCGATTCCGGGCGCTCGCATGACGGCGACGCTCGACGAGGAGGAATCGGTCGATCAGGGCGGGGCTGCCACCGGCCAATTCGGCACGGTCGAGGTCCCCGCGCCTGGCGGCGCGCACGCCTTCGACCTGGATGAGGACATCGTCGTGTACTGGCGCCTGCAGGACGGGCTGCCCGGTGGCGTCGACGTGGTGGCCAACCGCCCCGACCCCGCCGAGCCCGGCACCTTCATGCTTACCGTGACGCCCGGCGATGAGCTGAAGCCGCTGTCGCAAACCGGCGCTGACTGGATCTTCGTCGTCGACATCTCCGGCTCCATGGGCGGCAAGATCCACAGCGTGAAGGAAGGGCTTGCCCAGGCCTTCGAGGGCATGCGCCCCAACGATCGCGCCCAGATCGTGGTGTTCGACAACGAGGTGGCCACGCTCACGCGCGATTTCATCGACGGTTCCCCGGCGAGCGTGCGCACGCTGAAGAGCAAAGCGGCGTCGATCGCCACCGGCGGTGGCACCAACCTCTTCGCGGGTCTCGATCGTGGCCTGGCCCTGGCCGACGCGGACCGCTCCACGGCCCTGATCCTGATCACCGACGGCGTGGCCAACGTGGGCGAGACCGATCACAACAAGTTCATCGAGTTGATCGAGAAGAAGGACGTGCGCCTGTTCACCTTCGTCATGGGTAACGGCACCAACCGACCGCTGCTCGAGAGCATGACCCGCGCCTCGGCCGGCGAGTCGTTCAGCGTCTCCAACAGCGACGACATCATCGGCCACGTGCGCAACGCCGTGGCGAAGCTCCAGCACGAGGCCCTGCGTGACGTGCGCGTGTCGATCGATGGCGTAGGCGCGCGGGCCATGAGTCCTGCAAATCTCGGCACCCTGTACTCCGGCAAGCAGTTGACCGTGTTCGGGCGCTACGCCCACGGCGGTCAGGCGACGCTGAAGGTGAGCGGCAAGATCAACGGTCGCCCGCAGGTGTACGAAAGCGTCGTGACCTTCCCCGACGTCGCCAACGAAAACCCTGAGATCGACCGCCTCTGGTACTTCTCGCGCATCGAGGAGCTGATGGAGCAGCTGCTGCAGTTCGGCGAGTCGGGCGAGCGGGTCGATGCCGTGGTCGACCTCGCGGTGGAAGGCGGTCTCGTGACGCCGTACACCTCCATGCTGGTGGTGCGCGACGAGGTGTTCGCGAGCGAAGGCATCGATCGGCGCAACGAAGCGCGCGTCGCCGAGGAGCAGGTGGCGCAGACGGCGCGGGCGGCCCGCCAGGTGGTGACGCGCGATGCGCAGGTGGCGGGGCAACCCCAGCCGTACCAGGGTGCGCGACCGAGCCACAGCGGCGGCGGTGGTGGTACCGGTGGCGGTAACGTCGGTCTGCTCGGTCTGCTGCTCGCATGGTTTACCCAACGCTTCGGTAAGGCTAGGTGTGATGGGGTGGCGGCGTGATCCGTCGCGCCTTCGACAAGCTGACCCAGGGCCGTGTGCCCTGGGTCACGCTCACGGTATCCCTTGGGGCGTTGGCAGTGCTGCTGTTCGGTGACCAGGCCCGTGAGCTGCTCATCTACGACCGCGGGGCGATCGACGGCGGGCAATGGTGGCGCCTGTGGACCGCTCACCTCGTGCATGCCGATGCCTTGCACCTGTTCTGGAACTTGAGCGCCTTCGCCTCACTCGCCGGGCACTACGAGATCGCGCCGGAGGGTGGCCGCAATCGCCTGCTGGCGATGCTGGCGGCGAGCAGCACCCTGGTGGGCGTTGGGCTGTACACGCTGTTCCCCGAGTGGATCACGTACAGCGGCTTGTCGGGAGTTTGCTATGCTCCGCTCATCGCCCTGCTGGTGCTGCTAGGGCAGCGTACCGGCACCGCGGTGTTCCGCTGGCTGGTGGCCGGCGTGGTGCTCAAGGTGGGCGTCGAGCTGTGGGTGGGCGGCGGCCTGTTCGAATGGTTCGGCAGCCTGCAGACGGCCACCGAGGTGCATGCGCTAGGGCTGCTCGTCGGCGCCGCTGCCGTGCTCGCCTGGCACAGCCCGCGACGCACTAGATCCAACCAGACCGTTCCCGATGACCTTAGATCTCCACTTGCAGGGCGGGTTTGAACTCGCCCCCACCGCCGACGACGGCGCTGCACGACCCACCCGTCGTGTGCAGGCGGTCATCGCCTACCTGGCTCTGGCCCCCCGAGGCGCCCCAGTCCGCCGCGACACGCTGGCGGCCCTCCTGTGGGGCGACCGCAGCGACGCCCAGGCGCGCCAAAGCGTGCGCCAGGCCCTGTCCCAGATTCGCAAGGCGCTCGGCCCGCAGCGAAGTGACGTGCTGGTCACGGACGACGATGCCGTGCGCCTCGATGGGGGCAAGCTCTCCTGTGATGCAGCCCTGATCGAGGCCACGGCGAGCGACACCAGTGCCGATGCCGCGAAGTGTGCCCTGCGGGCGTTCCGAGGCGAACTGCTGGCGACTATTGGTCCGGTGACCGGTCCCTTCGATGATTGGCTGTTCGAAGCGCGGACACGTCAGCTCAGCCTGCTCACCGCTGCCGCGGGGCGCCTCGCCGAGCTCGATCGCGACGCCCTTCAGGATCCCCAGGTCACGGCTGCGCTGGAACGTCTCCTGGCTCTGGAGCCGGCGTCCGCGCGCCTTGCGGAAGTCGATGCGCTGCGCCTTCGGGATGCTGGGCAGTCTGATCTGGCGACGGCGAGGATGGACGCAGTGCGCCGCCGGTTGGCGGAGGACGGGTTGGATCTCGAAGTGGAACCATCGAATTCATTAGGTTCAATCGGGCCTGTTCCATCACTGCCCACATCGGCGACGCCGCCGTCGACCCCCGAGGGGGATCCAGCGCTGCGCGAGTACCGTCGGGGACGGTGGAGCCGCGTAGCGGTGATCGCGGTAGCACTCGCGGCGATGGTCTGGTGGTTGCGACCTGAGCCCCCCGCGCCAGCATCCGCGCTCGCCGTGCCGCAGATCGAGGCACTCACCACGGAGGTGCAGACCCAGGAGCTGGCGGCGGCCTTGTCCCAGAGCTTCCCGGCGGCCATCGCCATGATCGGCGGGATCGAGCAGGGCGCGGTCGCGGACAGTCGCTTCGTGCTGCGAGGCACCCTCGAGCGCATGAGCGAGGATTCCTTTCGTCTGTTCGCTCAGCTCGAAGACAAGGTGTCCGAGCGGAGCCTGTTCACGCGGGTGTTCGAGGGCAGCGCACAGGACATGCGCGGGGATCTCCTGCGCAAGCTCGTGGTGGCCACGGATGTGGCGATCGGTGAAGGCGAGCAGGGACGGTTCGCGGGCACCGATGATCTTGAGGCCTGGCTGCTCGCCAGCGCGGCGATCGAACGAACGCGCACGCTAACCGCCCGCGGCCTTGCCGATGCGCGCGAACTCTACGCCGACGCCCTGGCGCGCGATCCGGACTTCGTCCATGCGAGGACCGGCCTTGCCCTGGCGGTGCTCTTCGACGTGTTCGTCGGCAGACCCTTGGCGCGTGAGCGAATCGAATCCTTGATCGAGGGGCTGCAGGACGATCCCTCCGTGGGCTCTACGGCGCTCGTGGTCGAGGCCTTCCTCGCCCTGTCCCAGGGTGACCACGACACGGCCCTCGAGCGTTCGACGCGAGCCCGCGAACTCAGCCCGAACGGCGCCGAGGTCTCCGCGATGCACGGGCTGATGCTGCTACAGGCGGGGCAGCTGGCCGCGGGCGAGGACTACCTGGCGCGCGCGATCGCCCTGCAGCCCACGCCGCCGGCCTGGGTGTACTGGATGCAGGCCCGGGCGCGACGTCTCGCGGGCGATGGCGCCGGCGCCGTGGCACTGCTGGACCAGGCTGGGGTGGCGGAGGACGAGGCGCCCCTGTACCTGGTGGAGCGCATCCTCGCCCACGCGAGCACCGGCGAGACCGAAGCGACGCAGGCCTACGGTCGTGAGCTGCGCCAGCTCCTGCCAGACTTCGACCCTGCCGAGTGGGTCGACGTGCTGCCGCACCGAGCCCCTCAGCGCGGGTCCGACGAGCGCGTGATCCTGGAGCGCAGCATCCGCCGTTGAGCGACGGCTGGGCATCGACGCGCTGGTGACAAGTTGCGCCGCGTCGCGCGGGGCCCCGCTTGTTGCGCACCCCGCCACCGCCCAACCTTCAGACTCCCGGAGAAATGTGCTTTATTGCAGCGCCCACCTGTGCAACCTCCTCAAACGAAGGCATGGACTCTCATGACACGTAAGTTGCTTCACTCGGTAACCCTGGTCGCCCTGGTTTCGATCCACGCCGTCGCCTCGGCCGCGGAGCCGCCGATCGTGCAGCCGGGCGCCCCCGGCGCCGCCACCCAAGACCTCACGCCGGACGCTGCCGTCGCCATCGCCGACACCTCGTACTCGGCGGCCGACGTGCGCTTCATGCAGGACATGATCCCGCACCACCATCAGGCCCTGGTGATGTCGCGCCTGGCGCCCGAGCGCACCAACAACCCCGACATCCTCGACCTGGCCGGCCGCATCGACGGCTCCCAGGCCGACGAGATCGCCTTCATGCAGTCGTGGCTGGC
Source organism: Pseudomonadota bacterium (assembly GCA_039815145.1). Classification (NCBI taxonomy): domain Bacteria; kingdom Pseudomonadati; phylum Pseudomonadota; species Pseudomonadota bacterium. Next base: position 3,876 of record JBCBZW010000093.1, on the reverse strand, counting down.
CGAGCGCGGCGAGGACGCGCCGGACCCGAGCGCCCACGCCGCCATGCACACGCACCACGACATGGCCGGCATGGCCTCGCCCGAGCAGATGGCGGAGCTTGCCGCCTCGAAGGCCACCGCTTTCGATCGCCTGTTCCTCACGCTGATGATTCCTCACCATGACGGGGCCGTGAAGATGGTCGAGGAGCTGCTCGAACAGCCGGGTGCTGCCTACGATCCCATCCTCTACGAGTACGCCTCGGACATCACCAACGACCAGAGCGTCGAGATCGAGCGCATGAACGCGCTGCTCATCGGCCTGTCCGACGATCCACGCGCAGGCCTATCGGCTGGATTAACCGATGCGGGCGAGGCGATCTCCAACCTCGAACTGGTGACCTCGCTGCGCAAGCCCGTCGGGTTCTTCGATCCTGCCAATCCAGCGGGGCGCGGCGCGGAGAAGCCCAAGGACGACGAGGAGGAGAAGGAAGGCGAAGCGGCGGCAACCGGCGACGCTGCGAAGGAAGACGAAGAGGACGTCGGCAAGCCCGTCGAGAAGGCGGCCAAGGATCGGCGCTATCCCATGCTCAGCTTCTCCAACACGGACATGGCCTTCCGCGACGACGTGCTGGTCGCCGGCAGCTACCACGGCTTCAACGTCTACCGCATCGGTGAGAACGGGGTGCCGGGGCTCCTGTCCTCGATCGTCTGCCCGGGCGGGCAGGGCGATGTCTCCATCGTGGGCGACCTGCTGATCATGTCCGTGGAGCAGACCCGCGGCCGCCTCGACTGCGGTCTGCAGGGCGTGGGCACGGAGCCGAGCGACGAGCGCTTCCGCGGCCTGCGCATCTTCGACATCTCCGACCTCACCCGCCCCGTGCAGGTGGGTGCGGTGCAGACCTGCCGCGGCTCACACACCCATTCGGTGGTCACGGGGCCCGAGCCGGACGGCAAGATCATCGTCTACAACTCGGGCACGTCTTCCGTGCGCGAGGAAGAGGAGCTGGACGGCTGCGTCGACGACATCCCGGGCGATGACCGCACGGCCCTGTTCCGCATCGATGTGATCGAGATTCCCGTGGCCGATCCGTCGAAGTCGCGCATCGTCGCGAGCCCCACGGTGTTCGCGGATCCCGAGACCGGCGTGCTTGCGGGCCTGTGGCGCGGCGGCGATCACGGCGACGACACGCAGGAGACCCGTCGCACGGATCAGTGCCACGACATCACGGTCTTCCCCGCCAAGCAGCTTGCCGCCGGCGCGTGCTCGGGGAACGGCATCCTGTTCGACATCAGCGATCCCATCAATCCGAAGCGCCTCGACGTGGTGACGGACGAGGGCTTCGCCTACTGGCATTCCGCCACCTTCAACAACGACGGCACCAAGGTGCTGTTCACGGACGAGTGGGGCGGCGGCTCGCGCCCGCGCTGCCGCGCGTGGGACCCCCTCGATTGGGGCGCCGATGCCATCTACGACATCGAGAATGGCAAGCTCGAGTATCGCAGCCACTACAAGATGTCGGCACCGCAGGTGGAGTCGGAGAACTGCGTGGCCCACAACGGCTCCATCGTGCCCGTGCCCGGCCGCGACATCTTCGTGCAGGCCTGGTACCAGGGCGGCATCTCCATCATCGACTTCACCGACTCGGCCAACCCGGTCGAGATCGCCTACTTCGATCGCGGACCGATCATCGCCGATGAGTTGGTGACGGGCGGCTTCTGGTCCGTCTACTTCTACGAAGGCTACATCTACGGCACGGAGATCATCCGCGGCCTCGACGTGTTCAAGCTCACGCCTAGCGAATATCTTAGTGAGGCGGAGATCACGGCGGCGGCCCTGGCCCGGCCCGCCTTCGGCCCCCGACGCCTGTTTAATCCCCAGCAGCAGATGCCGGTGACCTGGCCGCCCGTGCCCGTGGTGGCGCAGGCCTACGTGGAGCAGCTCGAATCCACGGGGGTGTTGCCTGACGCGGTGACGGACCTGCTGATTCAGGCGGAGGCCGCCCTCGGCAGTGGCGGTGATGCGGCGCTGGCTAAGGAGATCGCTCAGCTCGTCGGGGTGCTGCCAGAGGAAGATGAGCTCACGGGCCGGGATGCGCAGCGTCTAGCAAGCCTGACGCGTACGCTGGGTGAGCTAGCCGCTCTCCTGGCGCGGCCTTCCGCGGACAACAGCGAGGAATAGCGCTTGGCGCCGGCCATCTGCCCGGACCTGGACTGGGCAGGTGGCCTGCTTTATCGCACGAGCGCGCACTTCCTACCGTGAGACGTCGGGGGGGCTGCGGCATCCCGCCCCCAGCTGCTGTCTGCGTGGAACCCGGAAATGGTGCTCAGTCAAACTGCATCAAGCAGCGTTGGAATCTCGCGACATGAGCACCATGGTGCGGCCGATCTAGGCCCATACCGATCGAGTAGTTGCTGTCACCACTGCCGAACGAGAGAGCATTCCGTTCTGTTCCCTCCGCTATTCGGCTAAGGGATATTGCCAACTGGCGCAGGTATTCTTTTGGCACCCTGTAGTGGAGCTTACCCAGTCCAACGTGAGATAGGGCTTTGTTCTCTCCCGCGAAACTGTCGGAGCGAACGGCGAGTACGTCATTCCTCTCCCGAAGGACATCCAGGCTTTCAACCGTTGCTCGAGCAAATCCGAGTTGCAGCTGATATCGAGCAGTCGCTCGTGACGCCAGCTGTTGTGCCTGGAGCGCAATCGAGGTGACAGATTCGGCGCTCGTTCCGCCCTCCGGCTCGAAGACTTCGCCGTAGAGATAGCAAAAACCCGCTCGTTCCTCGAAGTGCCAACCGGGCACCACTGGAACCTGCGTTCTGCTGCTCTCACGTAGTGCATTAAGCCATCGCTCTCCCCTTGGGTCGCTATTCTCAGTTGTGTTGAGCTCTTGTGTGGAGCATGAGTCGATCCGTCCATCTGCGGTGGCGAAAACTAGATAAGACCGACCTGGCGTGAAGCCATCTTCGTAGGCGATCAACTCACTTACATCAGCCTTGCCTTTGAAGACTTCCATGGGAGAGAAGTCAATAAAGGCCTTATACCCGCCGCTCTCTGTAGTCGATTCATTGACCACTGCGCTGAGCACTAACGCGTTGGAGTCTACTGATGCCCAAAGGCTTGGCGGGGGGCACTGGCCAGCGAAGACGGCAGGCGCAGCTATCGAGGCCGTACCCAACGCAAGCGCCGCACGAAGCATGCCGTGAAGATTGCCAGATGATCTCATTGTGCCGCCTCCTTGTAATCACCAAGGTTCGGTGCCACCGGCGCACCACATGACCCCGTTGCATAGACAACCGTACTGTATGGGCCACGATTACCGAATATGTCTTCATACACTGCACGGTACTCGTATGACCCAGATCGCACTATGCAAGGATCGTTCGGGCCACTCCAGGTTGCAGACCAGTTCCCGCCGGAGGTAGTTCTCCGCTCCAACACGGAGTCGTAGGCCCCGGAATTGCTGAGGAATGTCACTTCCCAGTTGTTTAGGTTTAGGCAGCTAGTCTTGATAGTCGGCTTCGGTGGTGTCAAAAGCCGGCCGGGCATGTCCGCTGAACTTAGAGAGCGATGACCTTTCCAGTGCGCTCTCCGTCATACGATGCCCAGCGCGACGACTATTGGCGTGGACAGGGTTGGCGCGTAACTAAAATCTTCCCTAGCTTTGAGCCGAGATTATTCCGGGCGGCTATTCAGTGCACCCCGCCTCCTCAACCGACGCCAGCCAGCTGGGCGTGAGGGATGAGGCGCACGCAGCCGGGGGCGTCTCCCCCAGTTGCTCCTCCAACTCACACGTCTGCTCGAGCATGCGATCCGCCTGCTCGAACGCACACGGCACGTAGTCGTACCAGCGCAGGCTCGCCAGCTGACTCACGGCCGCTGGGCCGTCGAGGCTGTCC
>JBCBZW010000092.1 GCA_039815145.1 Pseudomonadota bacterium | reverse complement strand
CATCACCAAGCTATAGTCTCCCTTGCGACCTTTGACTGCATCCATATACTGCTTGGCAACTTGCTCACAGTTCTTCTTGTAGTTGACGCCTTCTCGATAGTAGCATTTCTGCACCCGCGATCGAAGGATCTTGATGGTTTCTGCTTCGATCCATCTGTTTCTCACGCGCTCCCTCCTCTCGAATCTGTGATTAATGGGGTTGTATCCCTCTTGCGCTTCGTCTCCTTCTGCTGTTCATGTCAGAGCGACGGCAAAGAGAGAGAGTTATACTACAAAGCTCTCCTCAGAATCGGGGCTCGAGTTCGATCTTGACAGTCGATCCATCCATGAAATACGTCTACAAACCTGAACTCATGGTGGCAAAAGAGCGCGCTGGTCGAGGTACCTGTCCTTGCTTCGTCGACTGTAACATGTATTCCGAAAATCATCATCATCATCGTCATCATTACACTAGGTTGAACCAGACTTTTTCTTTTCTTTTATATATACATATATTTTTAAAAGCTGTAATATAATGCACGTCTGTTCCGTGAATGCTCCCTCGATCTGGCCCGACAAAGGACAAAAGCTCGACTCAGTGACCAACGATATGTGATTGAAACAGCAACAACGATGACGACGGCCAACGCTATGCTTTCAAGCATTCATTCCACACTATATACAATACATTACATTACATGTAATCGTGAGAGAAAACCCAGCCGGGCCTCCGACTTGACTTGACTTGACTCGCTCGTTCGCTCGCTCTCTCTCAACCCAGCTGGGTTTGAGTTATCATCAATTGTCGAGCAAAGCAAAGTAGCAACTCTCTATCTATTTCTTCACTCTCTAAATACAATACCATAAGATCGAACGAGCCATGTCTTCGCTCGCGGAATAAATATAACAGGCAGCGGTGATACTGAGCCACTGTCATCTATGATTCGAGCGGACTGTGTTTTCTTTTTTCCTATGATGGAATCTGTCGTCTGTGAGTCTAATGTGCTCCATACCTCGCCCTCACCTCACCCCCCCCCAAAACAACAGCAGCAAAGAAAACCAAGCAAGGATGCAAGCGGATGTTCGATGCATTGCATCACATCTCACATTGGATGATAGTATGTTACATTAGATCGCATTGATTATATTTCATTCCATTAGACTAGGGCACACCACATTGCACGGATGCTCAGCCGCACCTCAAACACCAGGACCTTGTGTGCTTATCCGATCCATGGATGGATGGATGGATGTCTATGTAATGTTGGCCTATGCCAGTCTATAGAATGAATTCTGGACGTGAGTGCTCAGCGGTCTGTCGCGTCGTTCAATAATATGCCAGTATGGGTAGTGGTGTGTGCAAACATCCAAGGGAGGGAGCATCAGACCCACGTACCAAGAACAGAGGCCAGGGTTGGGGCACGATGGATGGATGAGTGAGTGAATGAACGAGCGAATTGTGTCTCGCGAGAGCAAGCGTTGCGCGACATGCTCTTCGTCTCTGCTCGATTGTAGTCGATTGCCACCGATCGCCTTTTTGTCTGTCGCCTGGAACGACTATTGTACAGGACTCCATGTCCCAGCTGAAGGCGCTGATGCATCGGTCTAGCACAGGCCTTTTCGCGATGAGTGCCTCGCCGGACAAGCTCAAGGTTGCCAAGGGAGCTGTCTCCCTCACCAAGGCGGAAGATCGGCTGTTCCGCACGCTCCTCGCGACGGTGAAACACTTCAATCTGAAGACGACGATGCGCGTCGCAGGAGGATGGGTGCGGGATAAGATGCTCGGCAAGGAAAGCGATGACATCGACATCGCACTGGACAACATGATGGGCAAGACATCCAGCTGCATCGAAGGCTTCGAACTGTCGCTCGTGGGAGGAATCCACCAGCACGAGGCCCGCCACCCGCTCGGGATTGCGCTTGGCGAACAGCTGCACGTTGAGGCCGCCAAAGGAATGGCCGACCAAGACGTAGGGGCCACCGATGCTGCTGTAACCCAGCAGTTGCTCCAGCTCGGCGACGATACGCCGGCTGTGGCGAGGCGCCGGGCCGCGGTCCGACCAGCCGTAGCCCGCACGATCGTAGGTACACGCGCGCGTGTGCTCCGCCACCTTCGGCTGGATCAGTGACCAGTCGAGGGAAGTGCCCCCCAGGCCCGAGTCAAAGATCACGGTCGGCGACCCTTCGCCCATACAGTGCACGTGCAGCCGATGCTCACCCACCCACACGAACGTTCCAGGTGCCTTCGGCGCCGCGGGTCCATGGCTCAGCGCCGCGTGGCCGGTGCCCGCGAGCAAGGTGAGCGCGAGGCTGCAGGCGATGGCCAAACGTCGGGTGATGGTACCGGTCATAGACTCTCCGCGGCCTAGGCTGTCCTGTATATCGTGTCGCGTCTGCGTCTCGTGGCGCCGTCGGCTTGCCCCGTGCGCCACCGCGCTCAGTATTCGCACCACCAATTCAATAGCAGAGTTGGTCGTCCTTTGAAAATACCTCGGTGGCATTCCCCGGCGCAGCGCCCTGCTTCACGAACTACGTAGCGTGTGGCGTATGTCCCGGGTGACACGCCAACTCGTGATCATGTGTTCGTAGGCGCTGAGTGCTTGGAGCCAAAGGGGTTCGCGTCAGCGGCGTTCCGTGCGGCTGGGCGGTAGGCGCGGCGGCGGGAGTGGCGGCAAGGATGGGCGCGGTGCTGCGCAGTGCTTGAAGGTGTCCGCACCGGTCCAGCCGATGTTGTCGGCTTCGATGCGACCGTAGGCCCCCACGTCCGACGGTACGCGCCGCGCCCGGCAATTGAAGTCGCGTTGGATGGACAGGACGACATCGGCGGTGCCGAGCAGAGAGGCTCCCGCCCTTGGATAGGCGTTGGCGGCGGTGAACGGGGCCACCAGTTCGTCCGCCCAGGCGCCGGCGGCGAAGGTGCCCGCCGTCAGGTTGGTGGTGCCCTGGATGGCATTGCTGGCGATGAGTCCAAGCTGGGGCTCGTCGGCCACGTAGAGGGCCTCTCCCTCGGGGCAGTAGACAGCGTTGTTAGCCACGATGATGCGAGGTGCATCCCCTTGCCAGCCGCGAAAGGTCATGCAGCGCCCCACGCCGCCCCGTCGCACCACCGTGTTGTGGAGAATCACCAGGTTGTCGGGAATGCCTTGGTTGTTCGGGCTGCCGACGATTCCCGCTTCGCCTTTCACATTCTCGAGAATGACGACGTTGTTGCGAAGGTGGGCGTCACCGGTCACTTGTATGCCCCTTCCGCCTTGTCGGTTGAGAATGACGTTACCTTCGAAGATGTTGCGTCGCTTGCCGCCGTTAGCGTACGCCAGGATGCCGAGGCCATGGGTGTTGACGAACACGTTGTTGCGCACGAGCACCGCTTCGCTCCCTCCCTTCAGGTCGAGACCATCGCCCTGGTCGCGGCCCTTGGTGGAGTGGGTGTCATGGCAGTAGTTGCTGAGCACCTGTGCATCGGAGAATGTGCATGCACCCTTGTTGCAACCCAGATAAAGGCACTCCCCGAAACCGTTGGTGTCGTAGAACTCCGAGCCTCGAATGACGATATCCCTGTAGGTGGCGCCCGGCGTGTTGGCCGTGAAAGCGGCATCACCCGTTCCGTGGACGACGATGCGCTCGAAGCGCACTGCGGTGCTGCTGCGTTCCAAGCGGATCCCGCGGTCGCCCCCGGTGAAGGTGAGATCGCGGACGTCCACGTGGTTGCCGCTGAGATCGATGATGTTCTGCTGGCGATTGGGCCGATGCAGGTGCGTCGTCGCGCTTCCCTCGCCGCTGATCACCGCCGGGTCTTGGGCCGTGCCGTTCAGCTCGACGCCCAGGCGAGCGGTGATGACGTGTTCGCCGGCCAGCAAGTGAACGGAGCAACTGCTCGCCATGGCTTCGGCGAAGGCTTCCCGCACGTTCTCACCAGGACTCACGGTGATTTGGCACCGCGCCTGTGCCGCGGCCGCGGCGGCGAGGCTCAAGAGTAGGCAGACGGATGCGCGGGTGACGCGCGCAAGGATCGAACGCATAGGCGGGGTGAGCCTCGGGGACGGAAACTGCCGCCAGTTTACCGGTTGCCCGCGACGCTACGGCCTTCGAGGCTGCGGGCGAGGCTATGATCATCCGGGTCATCCGCCCCTGAAGCGAGGGATCCGCTGTGCTCGCCCTACCTCGACTATCCTATCTTGGCGCGTTGTCGTGCGCGCTCGTTCTGCTCCCGCCCACCCAGGCGGCCGACGCAGAGTCCGCCGCCCAGGTGATGCCGTGGGACGTGCAGGCGCTGCGCTACCGTCTGGTGGGGCCCTTCCGCGGCGGGCGCACGGTGGGTGCGGTCGGCGTGCCGTCACGGCCCGGTGTGTTCTACGTGGGGGTGAACAACGGCGGGGTGTGGAAGACTGACGATTACGGTCGCACGTGGCAGCCGATCTTCGACGAGGCGCCCACGGGGTCGGTGGGGGATCTGGCGGTCGCGCCGTCAAATCCAGACGTGATCTACGTCGGCACGGGCGAGGGCCTGCATCGCCCGGATCTCGCCGTGGGCGACGGCATCTTCCGCTCCGACGATGGCGGCGCCCATTGGCGCCATGTGGGGCTCGCCGATGTGCAACAGGTGGCCCGCCTCATCGTCCATCCGGAGGACCCGCAGATCGTGTTCGTCGCAGGCCTCGGTCACCCCTACGGTCCCAACGAGCAGCGCGGTGTGTTCCGCACGCGTGACGGTGGCGCTCACTGGGAGCGGGTGCTGTACGTGGACGCCGACACGGGGGCGATCCAGGTCGAGTTCGACCCGAGCGATCCGAACGTCGTCTACGCCAGCCTCTGGCAGCACCGCGACGGCCCCTGGGAGAACGCTGATTTCTCAGGGCCTAACAGTGGTCTTTACCGCTCCGACGATGGCGGCGACAGCTGGCGCGCCCTCACGGGCGGGCTGCCCGGCACCGCGCAGGGCGTCGGTCGCATCGGGGTTGGGATCTCGCCCTCGCAGCCCACCCGTCTGTACGCCACCGTCGGCGCCCGCGAGGGCAGTGGCATCTACCGGTCCGACGATCGAGGCGAGAGCTGGCGGCGCGTGAGCGAGGATGAACGGGTCTGGGGACGGCCCGGCGACTTCGGTGAGCTTCGCGTACATCCGCAGAACCCCGATGTGGTGTTCGCCGGCAACATCGCCGCCTACCGCTCCGACGACGGCGGCGAACACTGGACCTCGATCAAGGGCGCGCCCGGCGGGGACGACTACCACCGCATCTGGATCCACCCGACCGAGCCGGACACCATGCTCTTCGCCGCCGACCAGGGGGCGACGATCACCGTCAACGGCGGGCGCACGTGGAGCAGCTGGTACAACCAGCCGACGTCCCAGCTCTACCACGTCACGACGGACAACCAGTTCCCCTATTGGATCTACGGCGGTCAGCAGGAGAGCGGCGCCATCGCCATCGCCAGTCGTGGCAACGGTGGTCAGATCTCCTTCCGGGAGTTCCTGGGCGTGGGGGCGGACGAGTACGCGTACGTCGCGCCCGATCCGCGCAATCCGGATATCGTCTACGGCGGACGCGTCGTGCGCTTCGACCGGCGCACGGGCCAGACCCGCAACGTGGCGCCCGAAGCGTTGCGCTCGGGCGATGTGCGCGTGCTGCGCACGCAGCCGCTGATGTTCCATCCCGCCGACCCCACCATGCTGCTCTACGCCACCAACGTGCTGTGGAAGACTCACGACGGCGGTCAGCACTGGGACACGATCAGCCCCGATCTCTCGCGCGAGCACCCGGCCGTGCCGCCTAGCGTGGGTGTTTACAAGACGGACAAGATGGACACGATGGCACGACGCGGGGTCATCTACGCGTTGGCGCCCTCGCCACGAGACCGGCAAATCCTGTGGGCGGGCACGGACGATGGCCTGATCCACCACACCTCCGACCTGGGGCGAAGCTGGCGAGACGTCACGCCGCCCGCCCTGCGCGCCTGGGACAAGGTCTCGCAGCTGGACGCCGGCCATTTCGACGAGCACACCGCCTACGCCGCCATCAATGCGATTCGTCGCGATGACCAACGCCCCTATATCTACCGCACCCACGATGGCGGCGAGACCTGGGAACTGATCGTCTCCGGTCTGCCCGCCGCTGGCCCGGTCAACGTCGTGCGTGAGGATCCGCGCCAGCCCGGCCTGCTGTTCGCCGGCACGGAGCGGGCGGTCTACGTCTCCATCGATGACGGTGACCATTGGCAGCCGCTGCGCTTGAACATGCCCGCCTCGTCCGTGCGCGATCTGGTGGTGCACGAGAACGACCTGGTCGTCGGCACCCACGGCCGCTCGATCTGGGTGCTCGACGATATCGCGCCCCTGCGATCCCTCGCCGCAGCCAAGGCGGCACAGGGCCCCTACCTGGTCGCGCCCTCGCCCGCGGTACGCGTGCGCTGGAACATGTTCTCCGATACGCCGCTGCCGCCGGAGGAGCCGACCGGGGAGAATCCGCTCGCCGGCGCCGTGATCGACTACTACCTCCCCGCGTCCGCCGCGCGCATCGCCCTCGAGATCATCGACGACACCGGTGCCGTGGTGAGACGGTTCGATAGTGCGGCGGCGCGGACCGCCGTCGATCCGGCGTCCCTGGCCCATCCCACCTATTGGATTCGAGAGCCAGCGTCGCTGGGCACGGGGGCCGGGCACCAGCGCTTCGTGTGGGACTTGCACTACGCCTCGCCTCCGGGCGTCGCCCAGCGCTTCGATATCGCGGCGGTGTACCGCAGCACGCCGGTGGGCCCCGTTGGCCCCTGGGTGGCGCCTGGTGTGTACACGGTGCGGCTCACGGTCGACGGTCACGTGCGCGAGCAGCCGCTCAGCGTGAGCCTCGATCCGCGGGTGTGGATAGCGCCTGCCGAGGTGGCCGCCCAGACCGACGCGTCGCTCCGCGCCTACCGCGCCTATCTCGATGCCCAGGCGTTGCGCGAGCGCATCGACGCGGCCTTGGCCGGGGATGCGGGCGCGCAGGCCGAGGCCTTGGGCGAGCTGCGAGGTGACGGGCAGGCGCGGGTGGTCGATGTCACCTACGGCAGCATCTACGCGGCCCCCCTGGAGGAGGAGACGATCGTCGGCCTGCAGAGCAAGCTGCTCTATCTCCTGCAGCTCTACCAGGCGGCCGATGCGCGACCCACCGATGCGGCCTTGCGCGCGCTGGAGGCGCTGGAGCAGCGTGCTCACGAGCTGCAAGGGCGCTGGGCAGCGTTGATCGGGCAAGCGGCAGGGAGGCAGTGATGGCTGACGTGCCCGCGCTGACCTTGCATCACTTCAGCGAATCCAGCGCGAGCTACCGCATGCGCATCGCCTTGGGGCTGAAGGGGCTTTCCTTCCGCTCCGTGCTGGTCAACATCCGCCAGCGCGAGCAGCACGAGGAGCGCTACCGGCGGCTGAATCCCCAGGGCTTGGTGCCGTGCCTGGAAGTGGGGGAGGCCTTCGCCATCGGTCAGTCCAACGCCATGCTCGAGTACCTGGAGGAAGCGGGCGCCGGAGTGCCCCTGCTGCCGTCGACGCCCGCCGAGCGAGCTCAGGCGCGCTCGATCGCCCAGCAGGTGATCAGCGACGTGGCGCCTTTCCAGAAGACGACCCTGCAGCGTTACCTGAGCGATGCCTTCGACTTCGACGAGGGAGCGATCGGCCAGTGGCTAGGGTTCTGGATGGGCCGGGGCTTGCGGCCGATCGAGGCGCTGTTGGGCGACCGAGTCGGGCAGGGTGGCTTCGCGTTCGGGGAGCAGCCCGGTTGGGTGGAATGCTGCCTGGTCCCGCAGCTCCACAACCTACGCAAGTTCACCGTCGACCTCGCGCCGTTTCCCGCCCTGGTGGCGCTCGAAGCGCGATGCTTGGATCACCCGGCCTTCGAGGCGGCACACCCTCGCCATTGGCAGGGCTGAGCGAAGGACCAGGCGGGGTGTCGTGGCGGGCACGCGCGGCCCGCCACCGGTAGGGTGCTTACTGGCCGCTGCCGCCGTCGGTGGTCACGTCGAAGGTCTGGGAGAACTTCAGATCCTTCGTGTCCGTGATCTCGGCGGTGAGCTTGCCGGCCACGTCCGGTCGCATGTAGAAGCGGAAGCTCGGATTCTCGCTGATCGAGAATCCGGTTTGTGCCGAAAAGATCTGTTCGCCGTCTAGGGACACCTTCACATCACGCACGAAGTGGGCGGGCAGGTAGAGCTGGGTCACCTGGTCCATCTGCATACCGTTGATGTTGGGGTGGCTCACGTTGAGCTGGAACTGGCGGGCCTGCGCCTCGGTGTTCGGGTCCAGCTCGCGGAACTTCATCTTGCCCAGGCGCGCCATGGCCGCGTCGAGGTCGGCGCCGGCTGGCGCCGCACAGCCGCCGCTCGCCTTCACGAAGCTGCGCGCCATGTGCAAGCGGCCGTCGTTGGTGCGGGCGACCACGCGCACGGGCGAGTACTGGTCGATGCGCAACCGCAGGGCGAGGTCCGCGCGACCGGCCTTCGGCGAGAAGTCGAAGCGGCCCGCGAGGGGGCCCGGGTTCTTGTCGACGATCAGCCAGATGGTCTCGATGTAGCGGTCTTCGGTCTGCGGGAAGGCGGCCGTGATGTTAATGGGCACGATCGCCGCGTTCTGTGCGCGGTAGGGCGCCTCCAGGTTGATGACGCCTTCGCCGTCCCAGATGTCCTCTTCGGGGAAGAAGTGATCGCGCAGACCGTTCTGCCAGATCACGTCCTCGACGGGACTCGACTGCTGAGCGATGGCGCTCGGCGCGCCGACGAGCAGCGCCAGGGCCAAGGGCAGGGCGAGCAAGAAGCGTTGCATAACGATGAGCTCCTGTAGCGGGTTGGGACCTACTCCCATTCGAGTTCTACGTACGCGGCGGCCACGTTGCGCTGATGGTAGTGATCGGCGAGTTCCCAGCCCGAGGTGGCCTCCGTGGCCGCTTCGCTCTGCGCTCGGTCGATACTGTCGCCTCGGGCGACGGCGGCGCGTACCTCTTTTCTGACCGCACTAAGATACGCGAGGTTCGGTCGGAATGCCTCCTCCACGCTCTCACTTACGGGGCCATGGCCGGGCACCACCAGGGCCGGTGATGCACTGCGCAACCACGATTCCAGTACCCCGATCCAACCGTTGATGCTGCCATCGACCACCGGCAGGTGGTGGCGGAACAGGAGGTCGCCGGTGAAGAGCGTGCGGCTCTTCGTGTCCAGCACGCTGAGGTCGCTGTCCGTGTGCGCGGTCGGGTGGGCGGTCACGATGAGTTCGCGGCCGCCGAGATCGACTCGCAGGATGCCGTCATCCCCGGGGGCCGTATTCGGCGGCACGATCACCTGCTCGGGCTGCCAGGGGCTGGCGCGTACGGCGTTGGCGTTCTGCACGTAGCTGGCGCTGCGCATCGCCGTCGCGCGTTGCAGGTTGCGGTGGCCCACCACGGCAAGGTCTGGATTCGCTTCGATGAACGGCCGATTGCCGAACACGTGGTCGGGGTGGACGTGGGTGTTGATCAGGTGGGTGATCGGAAGCTCGGTGATCTGGCGAATCGCACACAGGAGCGCTTCGCCTTCGGCTGGGCTGCCGCCGCTGTCGATGACGGCTACGGCATCGGTGCCGACGACGACGCCGAGGTTGGCCAGGTCATCGGCCTCGAAGACCACGCCGAGCTTACCTGGCCGCAGGTAGACCCCGGGCCCGATTTGCTCGAGGCCGGTTGCCGGGCACGGCGCTTCGCCAGCGCACGCGCCAAGGCTCAACAGGCCGATTGCAGCGAACCATGCTGGCCTCAAGGCAACATCCTGTTGATCACGCCATCACGCCGTACCAAAGCGTGTAATGCTGCGCCACCCACATGGAGCACCAAGGCCAATATCAGCAGCTTCGCGCCGAGGTGGTGGGCGTCGCTGAAGAGTTGGTTCAGTTCTGGCGATTTCTCCGCCCACTTGGGCAGGGCGATGCCGAACCAGCGCGTCGAATAGCCGCTGTAGGACGTCGAGAGATAGCCCAGCAGCGGTTGCAGGAGCATCAGCAGGTAGAGGAAGACCGCGTTCGCTTTGGCTGCGGTGCGCTGCCAGGCGGGCATCATGTCCGGGAGCTTTGGTGGCTGATGGGTCAGGCGCCAGATAAGACGTAATACGATCAGCACCACCGCCGTCAGGCCGATGGACTTGTGCCAGGAGATGACCGCTCCGCGACTGTCGTGCCCCTCCGGTAAGGTGTTGAAGTAGTACCCAACCACCATGAGCGCGAGGATTAGCGCGGCAACGATCCAGTGCAACGCGATCGCCATTTGGCTGTACTTCTCATGCCTGGTGGCCGTGGACGGTTGTGAACTCGACATGACACCTCTTTCGTCACTCGGTAAGGGCGTGATGCACGGTATTGTCAGTGGTAATCCGCATCACGTGTGTCTAGTATTCTTAACAATTGACGGCTGCGTTCAGGCCCCCGAGGGTGCACTGTGCCCTGCCAACCGCGGCTTACTATATGACCAACGACTCCAAGGACGACATCCCCCCAGGTGAACGCGGGCTTCGGCTAGAAGGGCGAGCCATCGCCGAGCCTGGTGCCCGGCCCACCCGGATCAACCGCTGGGAAGCTGACGCAGGCACCACCTCACCCATCGATACGGTGGCGGTGGAAGAACCCCTGGAGATCCGACTAGCGTGGACGGACGCGCAGGGCGAGGCGCGCGAGCAGAGCATCTCCATCACCATGCGCACGCCAGGCAACGACCTGGAACTCGCGGTGGGCTTTCTCCACGGCGAGGGCATCGTCACCGATCCGAGGCAACTCGCCAAGGTCGATCACTGTGGGCCTGCCGTCGGCCCGCATCAGCTGCGCAACGTGGTTAAGGTCACCCTGGCCGATGCGAGTCAGCTGGATCTGGGGCGCCTGGAGCGCCACTTCTACACGACCTCCAGCTGCGGTGTCTGCGGCAAGACCTCCTTGGAGGCGCTGCGCGTGCAGACCCGTTATCGCTGCGCGTCCTCGGCTATGACGCTGTCAGCGGCTGCCCTCGGCGCCTTGCCGAATGAGCTACGTAGGCATCAGGAAGTGTTCGGCCGCACGGGTGGGATACACGCCTCCGCGCTGTTCGATGCGGCGGGGCGGCTCGGTGCCATCCGCGAGGACGTCGGCCGGCACAACGCCCTCGACAAGTTGCTCGGGTCCGAGTTCATGGCGGGCCGCCTGCCCCTGAACGACTTCGGGGTGCTGGTCAGCGGTCGTGCCAGCTTCGAGCTGATGCAGAAGGCGGTCATGGCCGGCGCCAGCATGCTGGCAGCCGTCGGCGCCCCGTCGAGTCTGGCGGTGGAGCTGGCGCGCGATTTCGACGTCATCCTTGTCGGCTTTCTGCGTCAAGATCGATTCAATGTGTATTCGGGCGCCGAGCGCCTCCTGGCCCTGGAGGCGAGTGCCGGGCCGGCGCCACGCCACCCCGGCACGCCCGCCGAAAACCAAGAGAGCAGCCCATGAAGCTACGTATCCGAGGCAATTCCATCCGTCTGCGCGTGACCCGCGGGGAACTCGCGAGCATCGCCAGCGAGGGCCGTGTGGAGGAGCGGGTGGACTTTGGCACGAGTGCCTTGCACTACCGCCTGGTCCGTGACGACGCGCTGCCAGCGCCGATGGCCAGCTTCGAAGGTCCGGTGATCGAGGTGAGACTGCCGGCGGCCACGGTGGATGCCTGGGCTAACGACGATACGCAGGTCTCGGTCGATGCGCAGCAGACGGTGGGCGATGGCGCCCTGCGCATCCTGGTGGAGAAGGACTTCGCCTGCCTGCAGCCACGCACCGGCGAGGATGAGAGCGACATGTTCGCCCATCCCGACACCGGCAATCACACATGTTAGGTGCGCGCCACCCCGTGGCTGCGACCCGGGCGCGTTTATCGCAGGTCATTCCCCTCTAGCCAGCGGTGGATGGCCTCCAGCGTGGCGTCCTCCCAGTCGGCCTGCACATCGCGGTCGGCGGGCCCATAGCCCTGCGCCAGGCGAATCGCGCCGACGCCGGCCGCCTTGGCCGCGCGTACATCGTAGGTCGAGTCGCCCACCATGACCGCGTGCTCCGGTGCAACGCGGAGGGCGCGTAGGGCGTCGAGCACGGGGTCCGGTGCGGGTTTCTTGGCGGCGCTGTCGTCGCCGCAGACGATCGCCCCGAACCGTGCGGTCCACGCGAGGCCGTCGAGCAGTTGCAGGGCGAAGCGCCGTGACTTGTTGGTGACAAGCCCCAGGGGAATGCCGCGGGCGCTCAGCGCGGCGAGCAGCGCCTCGGCGCCGGGAAGTGCTCGGGTCGTGCGCCCGTTGGCCCGTTCGTAGTGCTGTGCGAAGACGGCAAGGGCGTGCGCCCGCGCCTCAACGGTGCTGGTGCTGACGCCCGCCCAGGTGAGGGCTTCGTCCATCAAGACGTCGATGCCCCGTCCCACCCATCGGCGCACCCGATCGCTGCCCGCCCGCCGGTGGCCCAGGGCTTCGAGTGTGTCGTCCGTCGCCATCACGAGATCGCCGAGGCTCTCGACCAGCGTGCCGTCGAGATCGAAGAGCACGGCCTGGGGGCGCGCCAGTGAATGCGGGGGCTGGGGCAAACGGAAGCACCTCGGGGCTCGGGCGACACAGCGGTCGGTGGTCCGCCGCGGGGGCGGGAAGTGCGTGCTAGACTCCCAGCCCGTTTTCAGCGGATCAAGGCATTAAACATCATGAACACGACCATTTCGCGAATCATGCGTGCAGGTCTCGCCGCTGGCATCAGCCTCGTCGCCGTCACCGCCGGCGCAGCGGATCTGCTGCGCGGTGAGTTCACCAACGGCGACGGCGAGCGCCAGCCCTTCCTGGTGACCGGCGAGTCCCCGGAGGAAATCGTCGGCGGCAGCATCCAGATGGGCAACGATCAGTACACCATCGCCAAGCAGAGCCGCCTGGGCCTGATCGGCGCCGCGCGCTTCGCCAAGGGCGGTGGCCGCGAGTTCGGCGAGTATGCGGTGATGTCGTCTTCCTTCAGTGAGATGACCGCCACCGGCCAACCTTGGGTGAAAGCGCAGAGCTACGTCGGCTGCGACAAGGACTACAACACCTTCGTCGCCATCTACCGCGTGTACGGCGTCGATCGCGTCAACGCCCTGGGTTCCTCGCCCTACGGCAACTTCACCGACGACCCCGAGGCCGCGGACGAGTCCATCGTCTACTGTCTCTTCTCTCGCCCGGGCAGCGATAACCCGCCGAGCAGCGGCCAGGGCGACGACGCTCCGGCAAGCACCTAGGGAACCTCTGCACCCCTGTAGCTACGGCTACAGGGAACTCCGCGCGCCTAGATCTCGTGTGGCTGGACGCACGGGGCCGCCGACCGGCCTTATGCAGAGCTTCCCTGGGACCCCTCCAGCGTCCGACCGTAGCGGACACTGCGGTGTCCGCTAAGTGTCCGCTGTCCGCTACCGGACGCTTCTCGCAGCGTCCTCGAGTGCCTCGCGAATCGGCTAACTCGCTGTTTCTTAGCGACTTCCGAATCCATCCAAGCCTTTGGCACGAGCGCTGCATCTAAGTCCGTAACACTCACCACCGGACGGGATGCGGACGTGAAAACCTCACTACTCGACAAGACGGTTGCCATCGGTGTCGTCGCCACCGCTTACGTAGCCCTCATCGCGCTGTGGGCCCCGCGTCTGGAGGGATCGCCCGCGCTGTCACCGCAAGTGCTGCAGGCGCCCTTCAGCTTCGAAGCCGAGGCGGGCTGCGCCATCGAGATGCCGCCTGCCCATCCTCTGCCGATCGCCCCCCAGAAGCCGTCGCGTCGGGGCTTCTGGCTGTGAGCGTACCCCGCGTGAGCAGCAACCCAGATATCTCACCTAGTCGATCCGCTAGTCTGGAGCGACTCACGGCACGCACCGACCAAGGCGCAAAGGCGTCGGAGTCCGCTGGCACGGCATCCATCCGCGATACCTCGGCCCAGGACCTGCAGGTGGAGGGGGCCGCCGCTCGCCGCCGCCGCCGCTGGGTGCTGCAAGGCGTGGCGGTGCTCGCCGCTGTGCTCGTGGTCGGCTGGTTTGCGGCCCCGAGCGTGCGCGCTTACCTGGCCGCGCCGACCAGTATCAGTGAGGGCAGGTTGCGCCTGGCCCAAGTGGAGCGGGGGGGCTTCGTGCGTGATGTCGCTGCCGAGGGGGTGGTGGTCGCGGCCGTGAGCCCCACACTGTTCGCCCCCGAAGACGGCACCGTGACCTTTCAAGTGCAGGAGGGCGACGTGGTGGCAGCAGGGCAGGCCCTGGCGGTGGTCGACAGCCCCCTGCTGCGCAGCCAACTGCAGCAGGAGAATGCCACCCTGCGCAGCCTCGAGACGGGTATGGCCAGACGCGAGCTTGAAAATCGTGCCCAGGACCTCGAGAACCAGCAGCAGGTGGATCTCGCCCGGGTCACGGTCACGGCTGCCGAGCGCGAACTGCGCCGCGCAGAGACGTCGCGCGCCTCCCAAGTGATCAGCCAGCAGGATTACGAGGAGGCGGTGGACAACCTCGAGCGCGCGCGCCTCGAGTACGCCCACGCCCAGCAGAACGCCAAGCTCGAGAGCGAGCGCAGCGCCTTTGATCTGCAGACCCTAGGCATCGAGCGCGACCGCCAGGCGCTGGTGGTGACAGACCTCGAGCGCCGCGTCGCGCAGCTGTCCGTCCCCTCACCTGTCGACGGCATGGTGGGCACCCTGGCCGTGACCCAGAAGGCCGCCGTGGCGCGCAACGCTCCCGTGTTGACCGTAGTCGACCTCTCGGCCCTCGAGGTGGAGATCCGGGTGCCCCAGAGCTATGGCGACGATCTGCTCATCGGCTTGCCGGCGGAGGTCACCTTCTCTGGTAACCGCTACCCCGCCACCCTGACCGCCGTCTCCCCGCAGGTGCAGGAGAACCAGGTGGTCGGACGTATCCGCTTCGACGGCGACCTGCCGCCGCGCCTGCGCCAGAACCAGCGCGTCGCGGCACGCGTGTTGCTCGAGTCGACGGACGACGCCCTCAAGGTCAGGCGCGGGCCGTTCCTGGACACCGGGGGTGGCCGCGTGGCCTACGTCGTCGAGGATCGCGTGGTGCGCCGTCGAGTCATTCAAACCGGCTCGAGCAACCTGCGCGAGGTGGAAATTCTCGAAGGTCTCGAGCCGGGCGACACGGTGGTGATCTCCGATATCTCCATCTTCGACGGCGCCGAGTCCGTGATGCTGGCGCGCTAGCCTTCGCCGAACCGTTCAACCCAGTCAGTTAACTTTTTCGAAAGGTCCCGTGGCTCGCTCGACGCACGAGCCGCCACGGAACTTAAGGACCCAAGGAGCCACTCATGTTCAAGATGGAACACATCACGAAGGTCTACCGCACGGAGCTGGTGGAAACCCACGCTCTACGCGATTTCAGCCTCACCGTCGAGTCGGGCGAGTTCGTTGCCGTGACCGGACCCAGTGGCTCCGGTAAGACCACGTTCCTCAACATCGCCGGCTTGCTCGAGTCACCAAGCAGCGGGCGCTACATCCTCGATGACCTCGAGGTGAGCGAGCTCGATGACAACGCGCGCTCGCGTATCCGCAACGAGAAGATCGGCTTCATCTTCCAGAGCTTCAACCTGATCCCCGACCTCGACGTGGCGGACAACGTGGAAGTGCCCCTGCGCTACCGCGGTATGAAAGGCGGTGAGCGTCGGGAGCGCACCGAGGCAGCGCTGGATCTCGTCGGTCTCGGCTCGCGTAAGCGCCATTTGCCGGCCCAGTTGTCGGGCGGCCAGCAGCAACGCGTGGCGATCGCCCGCGCCCTCGCCGGCAACCCCAGCTGCCTGCTGGCGGACGAGCCCACGGGCAACCTCGACTCGCTGATGGCGCGTCAGGTGATGGAGCTGCTCGAGGAGATCAACGAGCGCGGCACCACCATCATCATGGTGACCCACGATCCGGAGCTGTCGCGCCGGGCGCAGCGCAACGTCCACGTGCTCGACGGCTGCGTGTCCGATCTCGAGGGCGAGCTGGTCGGCTCCGCCGCCATCGCCTGAGGGGTTCGCAATGTTTTCCTATCACTTGCGTTTGGCGTGGAAGAGTCTGTGGGGCAATCGGGCGCTGAGCCTGCTGATGGTCGCGGCTATCGCCGTGGGCATCGGTGTTTGCATGACCACACTCACGATGTACTACCTGATGTCCTCCAATCCCGTCGCCCATCGCAACGATGTGTTGTTCGCTGTACAGCTCGATGGGTGGGACCCGGAGGAAGCCTACAACGAAGATCCTGAAGGGCCGCCCTGGGAGCTCACGTGGCGCGACGCCGGCGCCCTGCGCCAGAGCGACATCCCCACCCGTCAAGCGGCCATGTACAAGGCCACCTTCGTGGTGCAGCCCGAGCGCGAGGATGTGAATCCCTTCCTGTCGATCGCGCGCGTGACCGACAGCGACTTCTTCCGCATGTTCGACGTGCCCTTCCTCTACGGCGATTCCTGGGACAAGGCCGCCGATGACGCCGCCGAGCAGGTGGTGGTGCTGAGTCGCAGCATCAACGAGCAGGTCTTCGGCGGCGAGAACAGCGTGGGCCGCACCTTGCGCATGGGCGATCGCTCCTTTCGGGTCGCGGGCGTGCTGAAGGACTGGAACCCGACGCCGAAGTTCTTCGACCCGAACAACGGCGCCTACGACGATGCGGAGGACATCTACGTACCTTTCACGCTGACTCGTCCCCTCGAGCTCGACTCGGCTGGTAACACCAACTGCTGGAAGCCCGAGCCGCGCAACTCCTACGACGACTTCATGAACTCCGAGTGCGTGTGGATCCAGTACTGGGTGGAGCTGAGCTCCGCGGCCCAGCGCCGCGAGTACCAGCGCCACATCGACGCCTACGCGCAAACGCAGAAGGCCCTCGGCCGCTTCGAGCGTCCCCTCGACAATCGCCTGACCCGGGTGTCGGATTGGCTCGACGTGCGTCGCGTGGTGGCGGATGACAGCAAGGTGCTGGTGGGCCTCGCCTTCATGTTCCTCGCCGTGTGCCTGTTCAACACCGTGGGCCTGCTTCTATCCAAGTTCGTAGGTAAGGCGTCGCAGATCAGTATTCGCCGCGCCCTGGGGGCGACCCGTGGGGAGTTGTTCCGCCAGCACCTGGTGGAGGTGTCGGTGATCGGCCTACTCGGTGGGATCTTCGGCTTAGGTCTGTCCTACCTGGGGTTATGGGGCGTGCGCGCCCTGAACGCGGGTGCCGAACGCACCACCTACCTCGATCTCAACATGGTCATGCTCGGGGTGGGGCTGGCGCTGATCTCTGCCGTCGCCGCCGGTCTCTACCCGACCTGGCGCGCGGCCAACGTCGATCCGGCGCCGTTCCTGCGCGCGCAGTAAGCGAACAAGGAGTCAAAGACAATGCTCGAAATGAGACCGATCCTGAGCGCACTGATGCGCAACAAGACGGGCGCCATCCTGATCGCCCTGCAGATCGCCTTCACCCTGGCCGTGCTGATCAACGCCGCCTTCATCGTGTCCCAGCGCGTGACGCAGATCACCCGCGATAGCGGCATGGACGTCGACAACGTGGTCACCGCCCAATCCTGGGCCGTTTCTGACGATGCAGACATCAAGGCTATGGTGGATCTGGACGTCGCCGCTCTGCGCGAGATTCCCGGCGTGATCGCCGTGACCGCCAGCAACCAGGTGCCGCTCTCCGGCGGTGGCTGGGGCGATACGGTGCACAACGTCGTGCGCGGCGAGGAAGGACGCATCGATTCGAACGCGGCGCGCTACATGGTCAACGAGCAAGGCCTGGAGGCACTCGGCCTCACGCTCTACGAGGGGCGAGCCTTCACCCGCGAGGACATCAACTGGCGCGAGTCCAACAGCTCGGCCCCCATCGAGAGTGTGATCATCACCCTGCCGATGGCCAAGGAGCTGTTCCCGGACCTCAGCACTTACGTGGGCCAAACCCTTTACGACGGCCTCGACCGTCCGATGACCGTGGTCGGCGTGCTCGAGCAGATGCACGGCGCCTGGGTGGGCTGGGATCGCCTGGACATGGTGATGCTCGCGCCCGAGAAGCCGACCAGCTCACTGGTGCGCTACCTGGTGCGCGTGGAGCCGGGCACCGCGGAGGCGATGACCAAGCAGGTGGAGACCGTGTTGACCGAACGCGATCGCGGGCGGGTGGTCCGCCGCGTGGTGCCGATGAGCGAGTATCGTGACAACAGCTACTCGCGCGATCGTGCGATGGCCATCCTGATGGTGGTGGTAGTGGTGATGCTCACAATGATCACCTCCCTCGGCATCGTCGGTCTCGCCAGCTTCTCCGTCGCCCAACGCACGCGGCAGATCGGCACGCGACGTGCCGTGGGCGCCCGGCGCATGCACATCGTTCGCTACTTCCTGGTGGAGAACTGGATGATCACCACCGGCGGCGTCGTGCTCGGCACCGCCTTAGGCGTTGTCTTCAACATCTGGCTGGCCCAGGCTTACGAAATCGATCGCCTGAACCCCATCTACGTGCCGGTCGCGATCCTCTCGATCTGGGCCCTGGGCCTGCTGTCGGTGCTCGGCCCCGCTCGGCGGGCGGCCACCATTCAGCCGGCTATCGCCACGCGCACGGTGTGAGTCGGTTCGGGCGACGGTACGATGGTGCGCGGCCGGCGCTTGGCGCCCGCCGCGCCAGCGCTGAAGGAGGGGTGTGGCCAGGATGAGTGTGGTGCTCGTCATCGACGACAACGACGCCGTGCGCACCGCGCTCAGCGTGCTGTTCTCCCTGCACGGACTCGAGACCGTCACGGCCGAGAGTCCTGAAGCGGGCCTGGCGGCGCTCGATAAGCACGCGGTGGATCTCGTGGTGCAGGACATGAACTTCACCCGCGATACGACCTCCGGCGAGGAAGGCATCGCCCTGTTCCAAGCCCTGCGCGAGCGCGATCCGGACTTGCCGGTGATCCTGTTGACGGCGTGGACCCACCTGGAGACGGCCGTGAGCCTCGTGCGCGCCGGCGCCGCGGATTACCTCGGCAAGCCCTGGGAAGACGAGAAGCTCATCACCACGGTCACCAATCTGCTGGAGCTGCGCGCCGTCTCGGCCGAGCACCGCCAGTTGCTGGCGGCGCGCCGGGCGGCGCGCGAACGCCTCGCCGAGCGCCAGCAGCTGTGTGGCCTCGTGTATGAGAGCGACGTCATGCACGAGCTGATCACCGTGGCCACTCGCATCGCCCCGGCGAATGTGCCCGTGCTCATCACCGGCGCCAACGGCGCGGGCAAGGAGAAGGTGGCGGAGATCGTGCAAGCGAACTCCAGCGTGCGTGAGGGGCCCTTCATCAAGGTCAACGTGGGTGCCTTGCCGGCAGAGCTGATCGAGAGCGAACTGTTCGGCGCCGAGGAGGGCGCCTACACGGGCTCGAGTCAGGCGCGGGCGGGACGCTTCGAGGCCGCCGACGGCGGCACCCTGTTTCTGGACGAGATCGGCAACCTGTCCCTGCCGGGGCAGGCCAAGCTCCTGCGCGTGCTGCAAACCGGCGAGTTCGAACGCCTGGGCAGCGCCAAGACGCGCCACGTGGATGTGCGGGTGATTTCGGCCACCAACGCGGACCTGTCCCAGGCCATCACCGATGGCGAGTTTCGCGAAGACCTCTACTACCGGCTCAACGTGATCGAACTGGAGGTGCCGCCGCTCGCCGAACGCATGGACGATGTGCTGCCGTTGGCAGAGCATTTCCTGGAAGGTCGGGCGCGGGTGACGGCGTCGGCGCGCGAGGCGATGTTGCGCTACCAATGGCCAGGCAACGTGCGTGAACTGCGAAACCGGCTGCAGCGCGCTCAACTGCTCTGCCAGGAGGGGCACATCTCGCCGGCGGACCTCGGGCTTGCTGGCGAAACTGACGGTCGCTCCGTGTCCTCCACGATGGCGGGGTCGCCCGGTGCCCTGACGGCGGACACGGTGACCGAAGCGCTGGCCCGTCACGACGGCAACGTCACCCATGCCGCCCGCGACCTCGGCATGTCGCGCCAGGCGCTCTACCGGCGCATGGAGAAGTTCGGGCTCCCCCGCACCCGCTAGTGGGCCGCTTGGTGAATAAGGTAACGCTCAGTCTGGGCAGGGGCGCTGCCAGCAAGGCGCGTCGCGCAGCCAATGGCCCCGCCATTG
>JBCBZW010000091.1 GCA_039815145.1 Pseudomonadota bacterium | reverse complement strand
TCGGCCTGCCAGGCAGCGAACAGGGTCTGCGAGTAGGGATACTCGACCCACCCATCCGCGAGCAGCCATCGCTTGCGCTCATCCTGCTCGCCCAGGGCGGCGGGGAACTCCAGGGTGAGCACCTGCGGCTCGCGCAGGCGCCCGAGGAACCGCCGGTCGCGCGCCGTGATGGGCGCGGCCACGCCGTCCCGATCCCGCACGCTCGCCAGCACGTCGTCACCGCGACCATCGTGCGCGCCCAGAGGCAGCAGCGACTCGCGGTACCAGTGCAGTTCGCCCTGCGGCGGACGCTGCGGATCGGTGCTGTGGCGCTCGTCGAGCATCACCTGCCAGCCGGGCGGCACGAGCACCTCCTGCAGCCGCAGCTGATCGACGTAGGCCACCTCCTCCATCGGCTCGGTGAGCTTCAGCGCCAGGTGACCGTCTCGCGGCGCCAGCTGGCGCTCGCTGAGCAGCATGCGTTCCCACGGGCGCGGCGCGCTGTACTCGCCGGGTGCGAGGAAGAACCCGATGCCGCCCACGCCGAGGAGGTCGGTGACGAAGGCGTACTCCTCACCGTTCCAGGCAAACAGCACCGGGCAGCTCGCCAGCTGACGCTGAGTCTCGGCGATCCGATGCAGGGCGCCCGCGGGCAAATCCAACTCGGTCTGGAACACGCCGTCCGACCAGTCGATGGCGACGAAGTCCGCGCGCTCGCTCATGCCCAAGCCGAGACTCACCGGCTGCAGACTCTGCCCCGGCGAGGAATCGCTATCGAAGGTGCTGGTGACGCTCCAGTACTCGCCACGCCGCAGGGCCAGGCGCGTGCCGATGCCCGCCGCGTTCGAGCGCATGGCATCCGCCTCCGACTCCCGCCCCACGAGGGAGAAGGCCGCAAACCCATGGCGCCCGGCGCCGGGAGCACGCCATTGCATCGTGCCGTCCACCACGCTCACCAGCCCGGGGCCGCGGGACACATCGCGCAGCACCGGCGTGAGCGCTGTCAGCGGCGAGGCCGACACGGGCGCACTCGCGCGGGGCTCCCCGGCGAGCAAACCCCGAGCGTCGAGCCGCGCCACGCCACTGGCGCCGGCCGCGAGCAGTTCCATCGCACCGTCGCCGTCGTAGTCGTTCAAGCCCACGTAGGTGGTATCGGTCGGCACCGCCGAGGTGACCGCCACGGTGAACTCAGCGCCGTCCCATTCGAGCACGGTGACCGCACTCGAGGCGGCATCCAGCAGGTAGAGCTCCGCCTGGCCGTCCGCGTCCGCATCCCCCGCGCTCATGGCCTCGGCAACCGCCTCGGCGAACGCGGGCGTTGGCAGGGCGTGGTACTGCCACAGGCGATCGTTCAAGTACAACGCGTGAGGTGGCTCGGCGTTCAGCACGGCGATGTCCGTGTCGCGGTCCGCATCCACGTCGAGGGCGAGCACCTGGCGTCCCCCACCCGTCCCGGCCAAGCCCTGGGACTGCGCCAGCGCGCGGAAGCTGCTGTCTCCGTCGTTGTTGATCAGTTCGTTAGCCTGTTCGCCCACCACGAACACGTCGACGTCGCCGTCGTGATCGGCATCGAAGGCGGCGACGTCACGGCAATCGTCCGCGGGCAGGGCCATTCCCAACGACTGCACCGTCTGCGCGACCCAAGCGCCGTCCTCCTGGTACCACAGCTGATCCGCACCCGCGCGGCAGAGGTAGGCGTCCACGTCCCCGTCGTTGTCAAAATCGGCCCACGCGGCGGCCACCACGCCCTCGACGCCGCTCAGCGGATGATCCTTCACCGCACGCCAGCCGTCGCGCTGCCCATCCGCCAGCAGCACCAGGCTGGCCGCAGGGGCATCGGCGCTCGCTCGCGCGGCGCTCGCGAAGAGGTCCTGCTCGCCGTCGCCATCGAGATCGGCAGTGGTGAGGGTGGACGTCCGGGGCAACTGCCAATCGGGAGCGATCGACACCGCATCGGCGAACACGGCGCCCGTCGGCGGCGCCGCCACCGTGGTCGGCGCGCTCGAGGGCACCGCGAGGGCGTTGGCCTTGGGGCCCATGCGCGTGTACTTGAACTCCGCCAGGCGCGCGCGGGGATTGGATTCCAGCCGCAGGTAGCGCTCCTGCATCTGCACCGCCTCCTCGCGCCGGCGCAGGCGTCGCAGGGCGATGCTGGCGCCGTAGTAGGCGCTGCGCAGGTAGGGGTCGGTCTCGATGGCGCGCTCGAACCAGCGCAGCGCCTCCTCAGGATCGTCGCCGGAGAGCAGTTGACCCGTGTAGTAGGCGGCGTAGGCGTCGCTCGGATCCGCCTCAGCCACCTGCTGGAAGTGTTCGAGGGCAGCGACCTGGGCACCTTCGTACAGGCGCAGAAGCCCAGCCACGAAGTGGGCGCGCTGGTGCTCGGGAGCCTGGCCGAGCACCTCTTGGAGGATCGCGTCCGCGAGCGCCTCATCGCCCTCCTGCTGCCGGTTGAGGGTGGCGATCGCAAGGTTGACCCGAGCGTCTATCCACTGCGGCTCGGCGGCGACCACTCGCTCGAACACCTCGCGCGCGCCGGGATAGTCGAAGTAGCCCATGAGGCCGACGCCGCGGTTGTTGAGCGCCACCACCTCGTCCGGGAAGCGGGCGTCCTCGCGCCCCGCGCCCCCACCGCAGGCGTTGAGCAGCAACCCACCCAAGCAGAGGGTCGCCAGCGACACGACGGCCGATGCGCGCATCGCGGTCATCGCGATTTCTCCGCTGGCGTGGCGCCCAGGGTGGCCTTGGCGGCGCGGATCCGCGCCTCGATCTCATCAGTTTGGGGCACGCCACGACCGCCGGGCGCGAGGTGAGGCGTGCGCAGGTAGCCGTGCACTTCGCTGCGCAGGTGACTGCGCATGTCGTGGCCGGCGCGCCGAGCCCGCTCCTCGCGCAACATCTCGATGTTGATCGGCGCCACGACCACCCGCTCGCCGCCGCCGGCCTCGGCCTGCGCCAGGATTCGACCGTCGTAGTCCACCACCATGCTGCCGCCCGGCCAGGAGAAGGGTGGGTAGTGGCGCAGGCTAGCACCTTGATTAGCCGCCACCACGTAGGCCGTGTTCTCGAGGGCGCGGGTGCGGTTGATCAGGGTCCACCAGTCCATGGGCTGCGCCGTGCCCCAAGGGTCCATGTAGGCCGATACGCGGATCAGCACTTCAGCACCGCGAAAGGACAGCTCGCGGATGGTCTCGGGAAACAGCCAGTCGTAGCAGATCGCCGCGCCCAGGCGGCCGAGCTCCGTCTCCACCACAGGAAACGGATCGAGGGGATAGTCGGGCAGTAGATCGTGGGGGCTCGTGTGCACCTCCCACGGCAACCAGGGATTGACCTTGCGGTAGCGCGAGAGGATGCCGTCGGGACCGATCAGGACCGTGGTGTTGAAGACCAAGCCCGGCCAGTCGTCATCGCACTCCAGGAAGGTGCCCGTCTGCAGGTAGCAGCCGTGTTCGCGGCACAGGCGCTCGTAGCGATCCGTGTGTTCGTTCGGAATCGGCAGCGCGAGATGAGCGTGAAGATCTTCCGCGCGCTCGTACGCCGGCGCTGCGTGGGAGAACTCCGGAAAGGCGAACAGACGCACGTCGAAGAACGGCTCGTAGCCGCTCAGGGTCTGGGTGATGATCTCGCACTGACGATTCGTTCGTTCGACGATCTCCCGGCGATGGGTCGGACTGGGGAAATCGGTCTGGCAGGCGGCGGCGTAATACATGGCGCAGGATTGTGCCGCAGTCCCCGCCGTGCGCCCACCGCCGCGCGTGGTTTTGCGCAATGGCGGTCGCGGAGCGGCGTCTCAGGAGGCAGCGTAGCCGTAGACCAACTCGCCGAGCACGCCGGAGAGGTCGTCATTGCTGAT
Source organism: Pseudomonadota bacterium (assembly GCA_039815145.1). NCBI lineage: Bacteria > Pseudomonadati > Pseudomonadota > Pseudomonadota bacterium. The sequence continues at coordinate 16,441 of JBCBZW010000091.1, read as the reverse complement.
TCGCTTGTCCAGCACCCGGTCGATGTGGCGCGAGCCCGTGAGGGCGTTGGGATCCTCCGAGCCCGCGGCGAGCAGTACCACGGGCAGGCGCGGCTCGCGGCGCTTCAACTCCCGCGCGAGATCCACCCCCGACATCCCGGACATGGTCAGATCGGTGAGCACGACGTCGTACAACATGCGATGACGGTCGACGGCGGCCAGGGCGGCGTCCGCGCCGACCACGGGCGTGACCCGAAAGCCCCGGGCGCGCAAGCCGCTGGAGACCGCGCTCAGCATCTCGCGCTCGTCGTCCACCAACAGGAGGTGCGGCGGATTGCTGCCGAGGTTGCCCGCCTGCGCCGCCGGCCCCGGCGGCAGGTCAGGATCTTGGGGTGCCACCTGAGCGGAGGCCTCAGAGACGAGTTGCAGGGGCGCCGCCTTGCCCTTGGGCGGCGGATCCTCCTGCTCGTCAGCCAGGGGCAACCACACATCGAAGGCGGTCCCCTCACCCACCGTGGAGCGCACCTCCACCCGCCCGCGGTGCGCAGTCACCAGGCTGCGCACGATGGCGAGGCCCAGCCCCGTGCCCTCAGTCCGCGTGGTGTAGAAGAACTCGAAGCAGTTGGCCAGCGTCTCCTCGCTCATGCCGACGCCCGTGTCGGCTACCCGCAGGCGCGCTCGCGGCCCCAGGGACGTCTCCTCGTGGCTCAGCGCCACCCCGAGTTGGCCGCCCTGCGGCATCGCGTCGACGGCGTTGCGGATGAGATTGCCCACCACCTGGCGCAGCTGCACGTCGTTGCCGTCCACGAACAGCGACGCGTCACCGAGGTCGATCGCGGGCGTCACGGTGGCCGGGATGCCGTGGCTCAGGAGGCCGAGCGTGTCCGAGACCACCGCCCGCAGGGACACGCGCTGTCGCTCCCGCGCCGGCGGTCGCACGGAGTTGAGCATCTGTCCGATCAGCTCGCGCGAGCGCAGGCCCGCCGTGAGCACCTGTTGGATCGGCTTGTGCGCGGGATGCCCCTCGGGCACGTCGCGCAGCGCCAGTTCCGCGCTGCCGAGCACCACACTCAGCACGTTGTTGAAGTCGTGGGCGATGCTGGCGGCAAGGCGCCCCACCGCGTCGAGCTTCTGGCGCTCCATAACCTCGTGTTCGAGGGCGCGCTCGCGCTCTTCGCGCTTGGTCTGCTCGGTGACGTCGCGCAGGGTGATGAGCACCGAGGCGGTCTGCTGCTGCGTCGACTGGGGCGGCGCCAACTCGTAGAGAAAGCGGCGCTGGTCGCGCGCCGTGAGCGCCACCGTATTGCCATAACCGGCGCGCCAGGCCGATTCCAGGGCCTGATCCAAGCGGGTCGCATCCTCCTGCTCGAACAGGGCCAGGTGCGCATCCAGCGCTTGTTCCGCCAGGTCTCGTGGCAGGCCGAGCAGGTGACCCGTGTCGCCCGTCAGGAGCACGCGGTTGTAGGGCGGGGGCACCTCCAGGCTGCCGACCCCCGAGAGCAACTGCGCCCGCCGCAGAGCCGCCTCGCTCGCCTGCAAGCGCGCCCGTTGCAGCATGCGCTGGCGCAGGAGGAGCACGCAGCCGCCCCCAAGCGCGAGGGTCAGTAGGGTGAGGGCGACGTCGGTGGCCCGATGACGCCCGCCTACCTCAGGTTCCACGGTCAGCTCGAGCCACCGGCTCTGCACCGCGGCCAGCCCCACGGGCGCGCTATCGATCGAGCGGTTCATCAGGGTCGCCATGGGCGTGAGGGCAGGGTCGAGGGCCGTCGACATGCGCTCGAACAGATCCAGGTTGATGGTGCGCACGTCCCCCGCTTGCTCGACGCCGAACTGCGCCAGCGAGTAGCGCACGATCGGGAGGAAATCGAGCCACACCTGAGCCCGCCCCTCGAGCAGCGCGTCCACCGCCTCGCGCGGAGTCGCCGCCAGCTGCAGATCGAGCCCCGGGTAGGCCGCCCGCACCACCGGAAGAAAGGCCTCGTACTGACGCTGCATCACGGCGGGCAGGGAGACGATCTCCTCCACCGATCCCACGAAGGGCGCCGAGGGGCCGAGGGCTGCCACGAAGGGCGCCTCGACCACGGAGTGGGTCAAGGCGTACTGCCCATCCTCGAGGTTGCGGCTGGAGACGACGTAGCCCAAGCCGTCGAGCTGGCGCCCATCGGCCATCGCCCGCACCGTCGGCCAATCCCGCACATCGAAGACGGCCCGCACGCCGAGGCGCTTCAAGTGGTAGCGCACGCTGTCGATCGCGAGGCCCGTGGCGTAGTCGTCCTCGAGCACCGTGAGCGGCTCCCAGACCGCCGCACCGAGGTGCAGCGCAGGGTGGCGATCCAAAAAGCGCTTTTCCTCGTCGCTGAGTTCGGGCACATCCATCGGCAGCGCCAGCGCCTCGACGCCACCGAAGGCCTTCGCAAACCCCGGACTCTCGTTGAGCATGGCGGGCGACAGCCCGAGGAGGATCTCCTCGACGTTCTGCAGGCGATCTTGATCACCCGTCCTCGCCGCGACATACAGCCATCGCCGCCACAGCTCGGTCATCTGCACACGTGGTGCATCACCTAGGACAGCTGCAAGGTGAGGCTGGGCGCCTACGAGCACGTCCACGTCACTGCCCAACGCCGCGTCGAGCGAGGCCGCGCTCGCGCTCACGGTGAGCACCGAGGCCGGCGACCACCGGGCGAGGGCCGCGCAATCATCCTCCGCCAAGCACCCCGCTCGTCCACCCGCGATGGGTCCCGGCCCATCGGCGCCCTGACCCCGCACCAACCCGACCCGGGCGCCGGTCAACAATCGCGCGTCACGGCCGCGATCGGTGCGCGAGGCGCCCGCAACCGGGAGACTCAGCACGGGCGCGGTGTAGGTCACCGCTTGCGAGGCGCCGGCGACGGCCATGGGGCCGGCCAGGTCGAGCGCGCCGGCCTCGAGATCGGCCAGGCAATCGCCGGGCGCTGCACACAGGGAGATGCGCAGGGGACCGAGCTCACGCTGCGCCAAGCGCCAATAGTCGATCAGTACGCCCGCGGGCTCACCGTTCTCGTCGCGATAGGCGAGCGGCACCCCGAGCACGGGCACGCCGATAGTGAGCGCGACTGCGTCGCGCCTCGGGCCCTCCTGCGCGCTCGCCGCGCCGCTGCTGACGGCGAGGGCAAGCAAGGAAAGGGTGAGTGCACACCCGCTACGCCAGCGAGCGATTCGCCGAATCGACATGCGCGAGAAGGTGACCCCAGGAGACGACAGCAGCCTGCGAGCATGCCAACTCGGTCCGCTACCGCGCAACCGCGCTGCCTGCGGCAGCTCGCTCCACCACGCGCAGCAGAGCGCTCGCCTGGCGTTCCATGGAGGTGAGCAGACCAAACTGTCGCTGCGCACGGCGCAGATTGTCCCCGCTCGCCTGCACCCGGAAGTAGGTGTCCCCTGCCAGGTGATCGGTCAGAAAGCGCAAACCAAGCTCATAGGTGATGACCTGGGCCGCATCCGTCAAGTGCAGCTGCTCGGCGCTGGAGAGCAGATCGCCCACACCCGCCAGGTAACCGCTGACGACGGCTTCGAAGCGTTGCGGGTCGAGGGCCAGGGCGTCGCCGTCCTCCCCTCCAGTGGCGGCCGCCGAACGAATCAGATCGCCGATGTCGTGCCAGGCCAAGCCGGGCATCACCGTGTCGAGGTCCACCACACACAGGGCTTCGCCGTTGCTCGCATCGAACAACACGTTATCGAGCTTGCAGTCGTTGTGCACGACGCGCTGAGGCACGCCGTTGGCGCGGGCGAGATCCTCGAGGCGGTCGGCGAGGGGCGCACGCGCCTGGGCGAAGGCGATGAGTTCAGCACAGTCTCTGGCGCGGCCCATGACATCGCCGGTCACGGCATCCGCGAAGACACGGTAGCGATACGCCGTGTCATGGAAGTGGGGAATGGTGAGGGCCAGAGAGTCGGCCGGCAGATCGGCGCAGGCCCGCAGGAACTCGCCGAAGCACGCTGCGGCCTGGCGCACCTGCTCGAGATCGGTCGGGATGCCCGGCGCGGCGCCGTCGATGAAGCGGTAGGCGCGCCACCAGTGGCCGTCGGCCGTCTCGTACAGGGGCGCGCCGGCCCGGGTGGGGCGCAGGGTCAGCTGGGGACGCGGGCGGCCGCTCGCGAGCGTGCCTTGGGGCCCGGCGGCGAGATGCGCGGTGACCGCCGCGACGTTGGCGGCCAACGCCGACACATGCGGGAACACGCGCGTGTTCAGCTGCTGGAGCAGCCACGCGTGCGCTCCGTCGACGAGGCGGTAGCTGCGGTGGATGCGGCCCGGCCCGAAAGGAATCAGGGCCTCGGCCGCGGAGGAGAACCCGTAGGCCGCGATGAGTTCATCTCGGGGCGGCGGATCACCGGGGGCGGGCACGGCTGGCATGGCGCCAGTGTACCCGCCCCGCTGGGGGCCCGGGGCCTGAGCTAGAGGTCTAGGGAACCGCTAGCGCCGGGAGCCGCCGCGCTCGCCGTCGATCTGCACCACGCCCGCCACGTTGCGATGACGCACGCCGCCGCTCGTGTCTCGACGGACGGTGAAGTTGCCGCCGACATCGTTCACATCGATGCTGCCGGAGGTGTCGCTGCCCACGTAGACATCCCCGACCACGTCGCGCGCCGAGATCGATCCGGAGCTGTCGCGCTCGATGTGCACCGAGGCGGCGCGCACGACGTCGATGCTGCCGCTCGAGTCCTGATCGATGCGCACACTGCCGACGTCGGCGATGTCGATGCTGCCGCTGGAGTCCGCCACGATGTAGACCTCGCCGGGCACCTCGGAGATCGTGATCGAGCCCGAGCTGTCGGTCAGCTCGAGGGTGGCCACGTCGCGCACCTCCAGGCTCCCCGAGGAATCACGGATGCGCAGGGCGAGATGGGGCGGTAGTTCCACCTCGAGGGACAGGCGAGCATTGTCGTCGCGCTGCCTCGGTAACACGGTCTCGACCAGCAGCGTGTCGCCGCGGCGTTCCACGCGCAGGGACACCTCGCGCAGCAACGCCTGCGTGCGGGCGCAGGCGAAGCCGACCAGTTCGAGCTGATCGATGCCAGCACGACCGACCACTTCCAAGCTGCCCGCCCCCGCCTCGATGGCGACCGTGCGGATGCCGGCGAGGTCCACCTCGCGCTCCAGGCGCGTCTCCTCGTCACAATCATCGCCCCACCAGTCAGCGTGTGCCGATGCGCTGGAGAGCGCCAGGCCGAGCATCAGCGGTACCAGGAGCGGCGCGCGCGACGCGCAGCGAGTGAGATCAACCGTCATGGTCCATTCCCCCGAAAACCAAAAATAGGATCGGGGCTTAGATGCGCCAGGGCGGCGGAGGGTTTAGGCGGCGACGGGGCCGGGAGAGCGACGGCGGCGGCGCAGGCCCACCGCCAGGGAGAGCAGCACGAGCACGCCCGGGTCGAAGCTGCCGCCGCCCCCACCGCCCGAGGACCCACTGCCCAGGTTGGCGGGTGCCGGCGCCGTCGCGCCGACCGCATCGCCGGTCGCGGCGACCGATTTCTCGGCGACCACGAGATCGCTGGTCACCAGATCGTTGCCCTCGGCGGGGTCGTAGGCCGCACTCGCCACCGCGGTGAGCAGGCGCAGGCGCTCGCCGGCGAGCATCTGCAGCACCAGGCGTACGGTGCTGCGTTCCCCCACGGCGAGTGCATCCAGTTGGCAGCGCACGGCGCCGGCCTCGATCGCGCAGGGCGCACCGCCCGCCAGGGTCGCTTCCAGTACGCTGACCGTGCCCAGGGAGAACGCCACGTCGAGGAGGACGCTGTTCGCGGGGTCCGGCCCGTGGTTGGTGATCTCCAACTCCACGGTCCGTGCCTCACCGATCTCGAGTTCGACCGCCGCGTCCTTCAGGCGCGCGGCCAGATCAGCGACGCTGGCGGCGACCACCAATTCGCTGCTGGCCACATTGTCGGCCGGCGCCGGATCGGGGAAGACCGACCACACCTCGGCGCGCAGGGCCTCGCGACGCACTGCCCCGTCACCGGCGTCGGCGCTGGCCACAGCCACCAGCTCCCCGCGACGCTGCTCGCCCACCGCGAGACTCGGGATCTCACAGCGCCACTGCTGGGCATCCGCGCCGGCGCGGCAGCCTTCCACGGCCACCACATCGAGCAAGGTGCTCTGCTCGGCGCTGAACTCCACGACTACGTCCCGGGCCACCATCGGCCCCGCGTTGAGCACGGAGAAGGGCAGTCGCCGACCCGCGCCCGGCGTCACCACCAGCGCGGCATCGTCGAAGCTAACGGCGAGATCGGTAGCGGGGCGAACGGTAACCAGCGCCTCGCGCAGGTTGTCAGTGGGATCGCTATCGCTGGGCGCACTGACCGCGACGGACAGGGGCCAGGAGCCGATCCCCACGGCCACGAAGGTCACCCGGAATACAGCAGCGTCCCCGCCTTCGAGGGCGGCCAGGGTGCAGTCGATGCGCTGGTCGCCGCGGGTGCAGATACCGCCTTCGAGGGTCACGCTGCGCACGTCGAGGCCGACATCCGCAAAGTTGAGGGTCAGGCCGATGTCGAAGGCGTCCCCCACACCGGGAGAATCGATTAGGTACTCCACCGTATGGGTGGTGCCGACGAACACCTCGGCGGGCGGGTCACCGCTGACCGCGACGTCGCTGGCGCGTACCTCGCTCACGCAGCTGGCGCGGCGCAGGTACTCGACCATCACGTCGACGCTGCAGGGCGAGAACTCGTCGGATTGGCCGAGGCGCGGCGCCATCAGGTAACCCCCCGGCGTGCTGGCGCAGGCACCCTCGCCGTCGTGGGGCGCATCGAAGTTGTGGCCGATCTCATGGGCCGCGATCAGGGCGTCGACGGCGGCGGGGCGGCGAGCTTCGGTCAACGAGACGCCGAAGCGCGCGCTGCAGGCGGCGCCGACGGCGGCGATGCCGACCGTGTTGCCGTCGAGGGTCCTGCCCGTCATCAGGTGCAGGACGCCAGCCGCACGACGGGTGCTGGTGGCCAGTTTGAATTGCTCCACCTGATCGAGCAGGCGACCAGCATCGTTGGCGGAGAAGTCGTCTTCGGCGGGGGACAGGACGGTCAGCTCGTCGATGACCAGTTCTAGGCCTAGCTGCTCGGCGAAGATCCCGGCCACCGTATTGATCCGGGCCAGCATCTCATCCTGGCTATCGTTGCCGTGGCGGCTGCGGAAGTACGAATCGGCGACCCACGCCACCTGCATCCGTGCGCCCACGTTGGCCTTGGAGAAGGCCGCCGAAGGAGCCTCGGCCTTCGCCGTCAGGGTGTGCGCGTGAGCCTCGTGGGGCACCGCACGACTATCTTCCGCAAACGAAAGATCCTCGTAGGCCAGCGGGCGGTAGGCGCGATGGGCGGGCCGGCCGCGATCTGCCTTGGAAGCGCCCGCGGTTCCCGTGGTCGCCAGCGGCTCCACCGCGATGAAATCGTGGCCGTCCCAAATCAGCACGAACAACTTGTCGTCGGCCACGGTGACGCGCGCCCAACCGTCGGGCATGCCCGCCAGGGTGCCGCGGTACAGTCGAGTGGGGGCAAACGCGCGGCGCTGGGCGACGGGGAGGCCGCCGAGCACACTGCGGGCCGGTGACAGGGTGATCTCGTAGCGGCGGCCCTCGACCGTCAGGCTCAACCGGCGGTCCTGGGCGTCGCCCCCTTGCTTGCCCTGGCCGCCGACGCGAGAGGAGAGTTCACCCTCGCTCAGGGCCCAACCGTCGAGTTGCAGCTGCGCCCCCTCAGGCAGCGCCTGCGCGCGACCCGCGACAGGCGCGCACAGCAGCGTCGCAACAGTGAGAACGAGAGCGAGAGAATCACGTGACATGGGTCGACCCGCGGCAGATGGTCGTCGCACGCGGGGCGGGCAATTCCCGGAGACCACGCAAGTCACTTGATCCTAGGGGGGCGTCAGGGGCAGGACTGCGACCTGGCACGCGATCCTGAAAGCTCGCCGTGGAGCCATGGCTCAGCCCTGCGACCCCCTTCAGTAGAGATCACATAAGCTTTTTACATCAGTAGCTTAGACCCAACGACCAGATCTCAGAATCGTTCGCGAGGGCAGCGACGAATCCTAGGGAGGCGTAACGTTTGCCGGCGTGAGCACCACGTGATAGCCGTGTGCTAGCGTCACTAGCTTGCCGACTAAATACCGCAAGGGAGTTAACTTGCAGATGAAACGAGTAGACAGCGACATCAAGCCCTCGCAGATCACCGACGAAGCGCATTACCGCGATCGGCGGCGTTTTCTGGCGGCGGCCGGCATGATCGGCGCTGGCACCGTGGTCGGCGGCGCCACGCTCACGGGGCTCACCATGAGCGAACGCTCGGAAGCGCGGGAGCTCGCCGGCGAGATCGCCTCCAGCCCCTTCAGCACCGATGAGCCGCCCAACAGCTTCGACGACATCTCCACCTACAACAACTTCTACGAGTTCGGCACTGCCAAGCATCAGCCGGCCGTGCTCTCGAAGGAGTTCGAGCCCTTGCCGTGGACCGTCGAGGTGAGCGGTGAGGCCGAGGTGACCGGTACCTTCAACTACGAAGACCTGGTGAAGGAACAGCAGCTCGAGGAGCGCATCTATCGCCTGCGCTGTGTCGAGGCCTGGTCCATGGTGATCCCCTGGGTAGGCATCCCCATGGCCACCCTGCTCTCGCGCTTCAAGCCGCTCTCGAGCGCCAAGTACGTGGAGTTCCAAACCCTCTTCGACCCCAAGCGCATGCCGGGCCAGCGCCGCCCGGTCCTGCAGTGGCCGTACCGCGAAGGCCTGCGCATGGACGAGGCGATGAACCCCCTGACGCTGATGGCCGTGGGCGTGTACGGCAAGCCCCTGCCGAACCAGAACGGCGCGCCCATGCGCCTGGTCGTGCCCTGGAAATACGGGTTCAAGAGCATCAAGTCGATCAATCGCATCGTCTTCCGCGAGACCCAACCGGTATCGAGTTGGGAGCAGTCGGCACCGCACGAGTACGGCTTCTACGCCAATGTGAACCCCGAGGTGGCTCACCCGCGCTGGAGCCAGGCCCGCGAGCGTCGCATCGGTCAGAGCCTGTTCGGATCACGCCAGGCCACGCTGAAGTTCAACGGCTACGGCGAGCACGTAGCCCAGCTGTACAGCGACATGGATCTGGCTCGCTACTACTAGCGCCATAGCCGCAGGGACCCACCACGCCATGGCCAGCGCAGCGCTCACCATCAACCGCCTCATGGGGCCGGTGATCAAACCGGTCCTGTTCCTGCTCGCTTGCGCCCCGCTGCTGAAGGCGTTGGCGGAGATCGGGATGGAGCTGTTCGGTCTCGGGCGCTCCTCCCTGGGCGCGAACCCGGTGGAGGAACTGCTCAATCGCGGCGGCATCTGGGGCTTGAACCTGCTCGTGCTGACCCTGTGCGTGACGCCCCTACGCCAGCTCACGGGCTGGCATGCGATCGGTCGCGTGCGCCGCATGCTCGGCCTGTTCGCGTTCTTCTACCTCTCCCTGCACCTCACCGTGTACCTCACCCTGGACCGGGCGCTGGAGTTCGACACGATCGTGGAAGACGTCCTCAAGCGCCCCTACATCACCATCGGCTTCACGGGCCTGATGCTGTTGGTGCCGCTCGCCATCACCTCCTTCGACGCCCTGCGCCGACGCATGGGCCGCGCCTGGCAGCGCCTGCACTTCCTGGTGTACGTGGTGGTGCTACTGGGCCTGTGGCACTACTTCTGGCAGGTGAAGAAGGACATCGCCAACCCGCTGATATACGCAGCGGTGGTGGCGCTGTTGTTGGGATGGCGGATCTATCGCCACTGGCGGCAGAAGCAGCAGCTGGCGCTGCGCAGTGCGGCGACGGACGCCGCCGCACCGATGGCCTTCGACGGCGGTAACCCCACCGCCGAACGCCTGGGTTAGTTCACCCTCAGGCGAGGGCGACTTGCTCGGCGAAGTCCGTCGGAGTGGCCGTACGCTCCGCCTCACCGATGAGATCTTCCAGCGAGCGGTGCTCCGGATCACGGAACTCCGCAAAGCCCAAGCGATAGCTGATGCGATGGCGGGCGCCCGCCACGGCGTTGCGACCGCGTAGCTCCGTGCGAAGTCGTTCAAGGCAGAGCTCGGCCTGATCGACGCCCGCCCCCGTGAGCAGGATGCAGAACTTGCCGTTGCCGAGGTGCGCGATGACGTCTGACTGGCGGAAGGCGAAGCCGAGCAGCTCCCCCGTCTCCGCTAGCAACTCATCGGCCTCTTCCAAACCGCGCTGTTGAGCGAAATCGGAGAGGTTCTCCATGTCGAGCAACAGCAGCGATGCCGAGTGGTCGTGACGACGGCTGATCGCCAGCACCTGCTGGGCGACCGACTCGAAGCCGCGACGCGTGGGCAGGCCGGTGATGCGATCCAGCGCTGTCGCGCCGAGGCTGAACACCTCGCGAGACACGAGATCCGCCAGGTCCTCCAGCATCACCCGATCGGCCTGGGAGAAGCTGCGCGGTTGCGTGTCCATGATGGCCAGCGTGCCGACGTGGCTGCCGTCTTCCGCCTCGATGGCACAACCCGCGTAGAAGCGGATGCCGAGGGGCCCGGTCACCGAGGGGTTCTGGGCGAACTCCGGATGGTCTGCCGTATCCTCCACCACGTGCGCACCGTCCTGCATGATGGTGTAGGCGCAGAGAGACACGCCGCGCGGAAACTGGCGCGCGTCGAGGCCAGCGGCTGCCTTGAACCACTGGCGATCACCATCGATGAAGCTGACCACGGCGATGGGCGCGTTGAACAATCGGGTAGCAATAGCAACGAAACGGTCGTAGCGCCGCTCGCGAGGCGTATCGAGGATATTCAGCGCGCGCAGCGTACGCAGGCGGCTGGCCTCGTCGATGGGTGTGGGTGACGCCATGGCGTTGGCCCCTTGTAACTGTCTGAAGTGGTACGTGAAGTCTATTCCCTGAAGTAGCGGATGTTATCCGCCGACAATCACGTTGACATTTTGCAGTGTGCCAAAGTGTCGTCTGGGGGCTGTGTCACACTTCACAGCCCCGTGCACCCGGGGGCGGTGCGAGGAACTTCCTGACAGTTATGTGGTCTGGGTCACCGGATTATCGCAACGGCGGGCGTTGAGGCCCCCAGACGACTAGCGCGAGGCGCGCTTGCGCTCATGCTCCTTCAAGAGCCGCTTGCGCACGCGCAGGCTCTCCGGCGTGATCTCCACCAGCTCGTCTTCGGCGATGAACTCCATGGCCTGCTCCAGGGTCATGCGCAGGGCCGGGGTCAGCAGGATGTTCTCGTCCTTGCCGGAGGCACGCACGTTGGTGAGCTGCTTCGCCTTCATCGGGTTGACCACCAGATCGTTATCGCGGCTGTGAATACCCACCACCTGACCCTCATAAATCTCATCGCCAGGGCCGATGAACAGGCGCCCGCGCTCCTGCAGGTTGGCGAGGGCGTAAGCTAAGGCCTTTCCACTAGAGTTGGCGATCAGCACGCCGTTTGCACGACGGGCGATCTCCCGCTCACGCACGGGGCCGTAGTGATCGAAGACGTGGTAGAGCAAGCCCGTGCCCGAGGTGAGGGTACGGAACTCGGTCTGGAAACCGATCAGGCCACGGGCGGGGATCATGTAGTCCAGGCGCACGCGGCCTTTGCCGTCGGGCATCATGTTCGCGAGCTCACCACCGCGCTCACCTAAGCCTTCCATCACCGCGCCCTGGTGCACCTCCTCGATGTCCACTGTGAGCTGCTCGAAGGGCTCCTGGCGCTGGCCGTCGACCTCCTTCACCACCACCTGGGGCGGCGACACCGCGATCTCGTAGCCCTCCCGGCGCATGGTCTCCAGCAGCACCGCCAGGTGCAGCTCGCCGCGGCCGGACACCTGCAGCTTCTCCGGATCTTCCGTGTCCTCCACCCGCAGGGCCACGTTGTAGGAGGCCTCGCGCATTAGGCGGTCGCGCACCTGGCGCGAGGTCACGTACTTGCCCTCGCGCGCGGCGAAGGGCGAGGTGTTGGCCTCGAAGGTCATGCGGATGGTGGGTTCGTCCACGGTCAGGGGCGACAGGGCCTCCACCGCGTCGGGGCTGCAGAGGGTCTCGGACACCTGGGGCGCCTCGATGCCCGCCACGGCCACGATGTCGCCCGCACCGGCGCTCTGCACCTCGTGGCGCTCCAGGCCGATGAAGCCGAGGATCTGGCCGACGCGCTCGTTGCGACGCTTGCCGTCGTCGTCGATGACGGTGACCGGGTCATTGCGCTTCAAGGTGCCGCGGGCGATGCGGCCGATGCCGATGGCGCCGACGTACTGGGAGTAGTCGAGCACGCTGATCTGCAGCTGGAAGGGCCCGTCCGGGTCCACCGGCGGCGGCGGGCAGCGGTCGGCGATGGTCTGGAACAGCACCTCCATGTCCTCGGTCATCTCCTCCGGCGAGTGGCCGGAGATGCCGTTGATGGCCGAGGTATAGACGATGGGGAAGTCGAGCTGCTCATCGCTCGCGCCCAGGCGATCGAAGAGGTCGAAGGTCTGATCGATCACCCAGTCCGGGCGGGCGCCGTCGCGATCGATCTTGTTCACCACCACGATGGGCGAGAAGCCGTGGGCGAAGGCCTTCTGGGTGACGAAGCGGGTCTGCGGCATGGGGCCGTCTACCGCGTCCACCAGCAGCAGCACGCCGTCGACCATGGACAGCACGCGCTCCACCTCGCCGCCGAAGTCGGCGTGGCCCGGGGTGTCGACGATGTTGATGCGGTAATCGCCCCAGTTGATCGCCGTGTTCTTGGACAGGATGGTGATGCCGCGCTCGCGCTCGAGGTCGTTCGAGTCCATCACCCGATCGCCCGTGTCCTTGCGCGCATCGAGGGTGCCGGACGGGCGCAGGAGTTGGTCGACGAGGGTGGTCTTGCCATGGTCGACGTGGGCGATGATGGCAATGTTGCGAAGGCGGTCGATCACGGAGAACACCGTAGGTAGCGATGGGGGATTCGGAAAATACGACGCGCGCGCGCACCCGTTGATCGGGCGCCGGTTCGCGGCGGTGCGGCATTGTAGGCAAATCGGGGCGCCGATGCGCCCCCCCTGGGGATCAGGCGTCGAGGAAGGCCTGCACGTCCTCGGGGCTGCCGAGCACGATCGGTACCCGCTGGTGCAGTTCGGTCGGCTGCACGCTCAGAATGTCGCCCTCGCCCGTGGTCGCCATGCCGCCGGCCTGGGTGATGAGGTAGGCGAGCGGATTGCACTCGTACATCAGGCGCAGCTTGCCCGCGGGCGCCTTGGCCGTGGGTGGGTAGAGGAACACGCCGCCCTGGAGCAACACGCGGTGCACGTCGGCCACCATGGCGCCGACGTAGCGGCTGGAGTAGCCCGCCTGGCGGCAGCGGGCGAGGAAGCGGGCGTACTGCGGGGGAAAGCTGTCGGCGTTGGCTTCGTTGACCGAGTAGCTCTTGCCCCGGTCGGGGATGCGAAGGTTCTCCTCCACCCGCATGAAGGCGCCGACATTCGGGTCCAACACGAACATGCTGACGCCGTTGCCGGTGGTGCTCACCATAATCGTGGACGAGCCGTAGAGGACGTAGCCCGCCGCCACCTGGGCCGTGCCCGGCTGCAGCGCGGGCGTGTCATCGTCCACGCGCAGGATGGAGAAGATGGTGCCCGTGGAGCCGCCGATGTCGATGTTAGTAGACCCGTCCAGGGGATCGAAGAGCACGGCGTAACGGCGCATACCCCGGCGCCCGCTCGAGTCCACCAGGATGAGTTCTTCGTCCTCTTCGCTGCCGATGGCGGCGACGCCCGAGCGACCGCGAAGAATCGCGATCAAGGTCTCGTTGGCGATGACGTCGAGCTTCTGCTGCTTCTCCCCCTGCACATTCTCCTCACCGGCGTCGCCGATGACGTCTTCGAGGCGCGCCCGGCGCAGGTGGCTGGCGATGATCTTGGCGGAGATGGAGATCGCCGACATGATCCAGGACAGGGTGCCTGTGGTCTCCACCGGCGCGCGCTCCTCCTCCGCCAGGATGTGGGATTGGAGGGTGACCAGCGCCTCTTGGCGAACGGCATTCTTGTTTTCGCGTTCCACGGGGGTCTCTCTTGGCTTGGGCCGAGCGAATTCGGGGCGCCACGATACCGCAATGGCTTTGCACGGTGGGGGCGCGAGGGACAACTGCGAAAGCAGCGCCGTGTAGCGCACTAGAGCGTGGGACCAGAAGCCGCACTATGTTCTCCCGCGAAGCGCATGACGCAACCCGCAGTTCGCTCCTTCCGGGCGACACTCGGATCGCCCAGCGAGAGTTTGGGGCGCCAGGGTGCCAGCACTTCGAACACGAACGCTTGCTGCGCTAGGCTTCTACCCCGACGAGCCGCCCGCCAAAGAGGCGGCCACCCGCCCGGGCTGTAGGCCAGGGCCGAAACAACGGCAAGAAATCTGGGGAATACACTCTATGCATGACGCACCGACGCGCAGCCGTCGTGGGCGCCTCCTAAGCGCTGCGACGGCTCTCCTGATCCTGTGGTCCACCATGGCGCCGGCCGCCGGCCCGAAACTCGAGGCATTCGCTACGCTGGGGTCCCTTCAGCAGATCGAACTGTCACCCGACGGCTCCTGGGTGGCCTATCTCTACCCGCTCAATGGGCGCCAGGTCGTGATCGCCCATCCGGTGACCGACGCCAGCAACCCCACGATTTTGCCCCTGTCATCAGAGTCCTTCGTGAAGTGGTTCACCTGGGGCAACGACAAGCAGATCGTCGTCTCCTACGGCTTCACTCAGACGGAGCGCTTTTTCGGCCAGCTCACGCTGCTTGGCGGGGGCGATCTCGAACAGACGCGTCTGTTCGCCTTCGCGCGCGACGGGTCGGACAGCAAGCGCCCCGTTCGCCTGGCCATGCCCGAAAGCCGCTGCGGCGCGGGCCGTCGCGTAGGGAATCGGTGCCCCGAACCTCTCTTCCAGGACGACGTCATCGATTGGATGCGTGACGACCCCAACCACATCATGACCGCCCTCGACTCGGATCTGGACAACGACTGGGAAGTACGCAAAGTCAACCTGAAGAGCGGCAAGTTCAAGGTCATCCGCGAGGGGGCCTTCGACATCTCCCAGTGGGAGACCGATCAGGACCATGAGCTGCGAGTGGGCTACGGCCGCAACGAGAAGGGGGAGTTGCTCGCCACCTACCGACCACCAGGCGGCGACTGGACCGACGCCAACGACACGCAGTGGTTGGAAAAGCGGATCTTCCCCTACGGCTTCGAGGAAAACCCTCGCTACGCCATCGCCGCCGGCCCGGTGAACAGCGATCGTGCAGCAATCGTGCGCCTCGACCTGGTTGAGGACAAGGTACTGGAAGTGCTCCATGAGGACCCGGAGTTCGACATCTACCCGCGCTTCGATGACGGCAAGCTGATCGGTTACATCGTGCCCGCGCAAGACAACGAACTCGTGCTCACGGACAAGAAATGGAAGGGCATGTACGACTCGCTCACCCAGACCTTTCCGAACGATCAGGTGAGCATCCTGTCCTGGACAGAAGACAAGAACATGCTGCTCGTTCGCGCGCGCAGCGATGTGGACGCCGGCACGATCTACGTCTGGGATCGGAAGGCCTCGAAGATCTTCGCCCTTGGTCGCACCTATCCTGAGCTCGATCCGAAGGCCCTCTCCACCATGGAGCAGGTCTCCTACAAGGCCCGCGATGGCCTGGAGATCACCGCTTACCTGACGATACCTAAAGGCGCTGACCGCAAGAACTTACCCGTGGTGGTGATGCCACACGGCGGCCCGACCAGCCGCGACACCTGGGGCTTCGACTTCCTTGTGCAGATGATCGCCAGCCGCGGCTATGCCGTCCTACAGCCCAACTTCCGAGGCTCGCTCTATCAGGGCCGCGAGTTCCGCGAGGCCGGTGAGGGTGAGTGGGGTCGGAAGATGCAGGACGACCTCGACGACGGGGTGAACTGGATGGTGGAAGAAGGCATCGCCAGCCGTGGCCGAGTCTGCATCGTTGGCTGGTCCTACGGCGGCTACGCGGCTCTGATGGGCGTAGTGAAGAATTCGCAGATGTACCGCTGCGCAGCCAGCATCAACGGTGTCAGCAACCTGAAGGAACTGCGCGGCGAGTACAGCTACACCCGCGGCGGCCTGCGGCAGATCGACAAGCTCCTCGGCGTGAAGGGCGTGAACATCTCGGACTACTCGCCCATCGATCAGGCCAAGAAGATCAGCTCCCCCGTCCTCATCGTGCACGCCAAGGACGATGGCCGCGTCCCCTTCGATCACGGCAGCGGCATGGCCAGCGCCCTGAAGCGCGCGCGGGGTGAGGTCACCTTCGTCGAGATCGAGTCCGGCGGACACAGCCTGATGAATGGCAACTCGCGCCTGGAGATGCTGCAAGCCTTGGAGAGCTTCCTCGGCCGCCACCTCGGCCGCGGCGCACGCACGGCGAGCCTTGGCCGCTGATCGACACAAACGCCCAGGACCGTCCGGGGGCCGGCTCCCCCCACCGCAGCCCGCCCCCCCGGCCCAGCGCCGCGGCCCCCCC
>JBCBZW010000090.1 GCA_039815145.1 Pseudomonadota bacterium | reverse complement strand
CGATTCCGGGGCGAGTACTTGCGTCTGCTCGAAGAGCGGGCCGAGCATCTCGAGCGCGAGCGCAGCGTGGAAGCGGAGCGCGCGGTTGCTGCCGAGCGCACCCGGATCGCTCGGGAGATGCACGACATCGTCGCCCATCAGTTGAGTCTCATGACCGTGCAGGCCGGGGCGGCGAAGACGGTCAGTAGGTCCGATCCCGAAGCGGCGCGTGAGGCGATGGTGGCGGTGGAGAAGGCGGGGCGTCAGGCGGTCTCCGAGATGCGCCACCTGCTTGGCGTGTTGCGGCCGGTCAGCGAGGAGGCGAATGAGTTGGGGCCGCAGCCTGGGATCGGCGACCTTCCCGCGCTGGTTCGCGAGGTGGGCGACGTCGGACCTCGCGTGGAACTCGCAGTCGACCCCGCCGCGGCCACGCTGCCCGCCCGGCTGCAGCTCACGGCGTACCGGGTGGTGCAGGAGGCGTTGACCAACGTCATTCGGCACGCGGGCACGGACGTGGCCGTAGAGGTGTCGATCGAGTTGAGTGAGGACATCGCCACCGTGGTGGTGAGAGATGACGGGACCGGCGGAAACATCACCGCGAACAGCGGGCACGGGCTTCGGGGCATGCGCGAGCGCGTGCAACTCGTCGGTGGCAAGTTTAGTGCGGGCCGGCGTGCGCAGGGTGGCTTCGAGGTGATTGCGCAGCTGACCCTCGGTGCGGGTGGCCAGTGATGTTACGCGTCCTGGTCGTCGACGATCAGCAGCTCGTGCGCCGTGGCTTCGCCATGGTGTTGGGCCACGAGCCGGACATCGAGGTGGTGGCGGAGGCGGGCGATGGCCTGCAAGCGATCGAGGCGGCGCGCACGTATCATCCGGACATCATCCTCATGGATATCCGCATGCCGCAGCTCGATGGGCTGGAGGCGACGGCGCGTATCCTGGCCGAAGTGGGCGACGCTACCCGCGTGATCATTCTCACCACCTTCGATCCCGACGAGTACGTCTACCGCGCCCTCCAGGCGGGCGCGAGCGGCTTCGTGCTGAAGGACATCCCGCCGGAGGACTTGGTCTCGGCGGTGCGTACGGTGGCCGCGGGTGGCGCCATGCTGGCGCCCGTGATCACCAGGCGACTCATCGCGCGCTTCGCCGATCAGCTCGGAGCGCAGGGCGATCTCACGCAGCGCCTCGAACGCCTGACGGCACGAGAGCGTGAGGTGCTCGAGGCGGTGGCACAGGGCAAGAGCAACGCGGAGATCGCCGCGGCGCTGTTCATCGGCGCGGCCACCGTGAAGACCCACGTCTCCAGCGTACTGTCGAAGCTGGGCTTGCGCGATCGCGCTCAGGCGGTGGTATTCGCCTACGAGTGCGGGCTGGTGAAGGTGGGCCGCCGAGACGTCGGCTTCTGAGCGCATGGGGGCGGTCGGGTTCAACGCCTTGTATCGCGTCGCCGCCGGCCTGGGAGGCCTGCTTGGCGTGTTTTTGCTCATGGGCGCCTACGGCCACGTGGAGGCCACCGCGGCGAGCCCGGAGCGCTCTGTTCCAGCGCTGAGCGCCGACTGGTTTGCCTTGATGCTGCCCGCACTGGTGCTGGCAGCAGCGGGGGTGACGAACGTCGGCGTCTGCATGGCCCTGTGGCGGGGCGCGGACTGGGCCCTACAGCTGGCGTTGCTGGCGACCCTCAGCGCGGTCTTCTACCTAATTTATCTGATGACTACGGACCTGCCCGAGCATCCCGTGGGTCTGTTCCTGGCGCTGGTGGTGTGTCATCTGGTGCTGTTGGCGGGGATCCGCGCCGGGCTCGTATGGCCGGCGCGCTCCGAGTAGGGGCTCGCGCCCGTGCCCTACTCCACGTTCACCCGGAAAGCGGGCACGGCGATGCCCGAGGCGTCCACGGCCCAGGTGCGCTCAAACAGGCGCGAGTTGCCGTAGAGCACCTCCCTCAAGGCACCGCTGATCGGGCGCGAGAGCGCCAGGGTGATCACGTTGTTCGACGCGGCCGTGGCCGTGACCGCGTTGACCCCGGCGCCATCCGTCACCGAGTACAGGCGCGCCTCGCCCGCGAAGACCGTGGCGTCGTAGTGGAGCAGCACGCTGGCGCTGTCGGCACCCACGGTGATCTCCTGCAACTCGGTCAGGGCGTCGACCGTCTGGCCGTAGACCATCTCTCGGGCGGCCAGCGCGAAGCGACTGCCGATGGTCTTGTAGCCTTCGACGGTGTAGTGAATCGTGTCCCAGGTGGGTTGATCGATCGCGGTGGCCAGCGCCACGTTCGGATCTTCCCGGGCCACCAACCGCTGCGCTTCCTGCACGGCGATCCAGGTGGGGACGAAGCTGAACGCGTAGGTGCCGAGCTGACCGACGATGAAGGGCATCTCCGGTCCCTGCAGATCGGCGCGGTAGCTCGCGATCAACTCGCGCAGCAAACGCCGATAGTAGGCGGGTGAGGTCGTGATCGCGTCGGACTCTCCCTGAAACCAGAGCAACCCAGCCGGCGCAGTGCCGTAGTTCTGCAGGCGCGTGCGATAGAGGAGGGAGCCGTAGAGGGTCTCGCGGTTGGTGGGATCGTCGACGTCCCGTTGCCATTGGTTGGCGAGGCTGCTGCCGCCCAGGGGGCCGGGGATGATCGCGATGGGCACGCCGGTAGCGTTGTAGACGTCCTTGGCGAAGCGCAGCATCAACGAGTGGGACGGGAAGTCCAGGGACACCAGGTCGACCTGTTGCCAGAAGCCGTCCATGGGCTCGGTGCCGCGCTTCCAGGCGTAGTCGTTGCCGAAGAGGTGCACCTCATCGATAGGGAGCTCCATCGGGGTGCGCGACTCGGCGTAGCCGGCCATATTGCTCTGCCCGGCCGCGAGGTACACATCGCCCACCGCCACTTCCTCGATGCTCGCTTCGGCGGCCACCTCGCCGGTGACGCCGTCCACGAGGCGCAGCAGTACGTCGTAGTTGCCGCCCGTGGGCACCTCGTCGATCACCCGCTCGAGGGCGGCGCCGTCGCTGGCCTCCACGGGCCAGGTGTTGTCCGCGTAATCCTGGCCGGGAAGCGTATCGCCGCTGCCCGCCATGACGATGCGTGCTTGTAGGGTGCCGCCGTTGGTAAGCGCGTAGTTGAGCCTCAGGGGCATCGGGGCGCCGCCGGCATGGGTGCGTTGGAGGAGCTTCCAGCTGACCGTGCCCCGCGGATTGACTTGGATCTGTAAGTCGTCCTGCGCACTGGCGGGCAGCGCGAGGGCGACCGTGACGGCGGCTGCTGCCATCAGGGCCAACAGGCCCTCTCTAATGAGGCGTGGGGTTGCCCATCCTTGGGTGTGCGCATGCATGTCCTGCTCCTGCTAGAGATCGCGTTGACGCCGTGGCCTCCACAGTGCCACAGGGCGCCGTTTCAAGCACCGCCCCCGGGTGAGGTCCGCGTATCCTGGGGTTCCCGGTAGGGCATCAGGAAGATCTTCCACAGGGATGGCTGGGTCGGGCCCGTACCGGTTTCCTGCGTCGCGGCGTCGCGGAAGGTGCCGAAGAGCCTGTCCCACACGATGGCGGCGCAGCCGAAGTTGGTGTTGCTCTCCTCGAACACCATCGAGTGGTGGTGGATGTGATAGCGGTTGGTCGTGAACAGCCAGCCGATCACGCGCGTGTTGAGATCTAGGTTGGCATGGGCGAGGAACGCGAGGGTGAGGAGCAACAGATAGGAGCCGCCGATGGCGGCGCCGGCGCCGAATAGCAACTCCACGATGGCGCTCGGTATCGTGAGCACCAGCAGGATCTCCAGCGGGTGGTTGGCGCCCGCGTTGACGGCGGCCAGGTTCTTGAACGCGTGGTGCGATCCGTGCCCGGTGAGGCGCCAGATCCACGACCAGCGATGTTCCGCCCGGTGCAGCCAGTACCAGATGAACTCGCTCAGGAAGAAGGCCAGGAATACCTGCGCGATGATCGGCCATTGCGTGGGCCAGATGTCGAGCCCAAGCAGGGCGCGCAGCTGGCTGAGGGCGGGATTGACCGTCTCGGCGTACAGCGGCGCCACCACCGCACCGCCAAATACGTAGGTGCCGATGAAGACGGCGCCCAAGGCGCCCTTATAGCCGATCGGCTGCACCCAATCGGGGCGCCCGGGCCAAAACTGCTCAAGGACGGCGAGCAGCACCTGCACCCCGAGGGCGACGAGCAGGTACACCCACGGCGCTTCCTGATTGAAGTACCAGAGACTTAAGACCCCCACCATCAGGGTGGGTTGAAGGCCGTATTTGATGATCGACGACATGGCGTGCGCACTCTCCCCGTGTTGCCCACCACGCTGCAAGGATCAAGCCAGCGCTATTCCTCCTCGCTCCAGAAGAACACCTCTTCCACCCCTACCTCGAACAGGCGGGCGATACGGAAGGCACTCTCGAGAGATGGCGAGTAGCGGCTCTTTTCGATGGCGGCGATGGTCTGGCGGGTGACGCCAATGGCGTCACCGAGCTCGGCCTGGGACATACCGCCGCGAAGCTCGCGCAGTTCCTTCACGCGATTGCGTAACGGCGTGGGGCGACTCAAGGCCCCCTACCCGAGGCGGTACAGGGCGATGCGCAGGGCGTACTCGGCGATGCTCGCGATCACGAGGCTCGAGAACACGCCGTAGAACAGCCAATCCCCTTGATAGGTGACGAGGTAAAGCCCGAGCGCCAGCAGCACACCGAGAGAGAGCAAGGCGCCGGACGCGCTGGCGGCACGCCGGGCGATCAGTCGGTCACGTTCATCCTCGCCCGCGCTCGCATCGCGTACGGAGCTGAGGGCGGCCACGATGTGGCCGACCACCGCAAGCACCACGAGGATGACGGTGAAGGCGACCAGCACTGGCATCAACGGGGGCACCAACATCCCGGCGGCCTGCGACGCGCCGATGACGAAGTAGAGATACAAGGCGGCGCCCAGCGACAAGCTCAGCACCATCACCCAAGACGACTTCTCCTGGAATCCCATGACCACACCGTTGTTAGAAATATTTAACACGGCGCCATCATGAGCGCGTTTGAGGTCGATGTCAAATATATTTTACATCCGCCTTCAGGCGCCGGGTAATCGAAACATGCGTACCTTGCGGAACTGGAACCGGGCGTCCGGGCGCAGGTAGGTGACGCTACGGCAGGAAAAGCTGCCCGCGGGTGCCTGCTCGCGCAGCTGGCGGAACAGGGCCTCGTCGGCCTGGGGCGATGACAATCCCTCGGTGATGCTCATGTGCGGCACGAAGCCTTCCGTGTGCGGCTGCGAGAGATCGAACAGGCCGGTCTCGTGCAGGGCCTTACGCAGGGCGATGACGCGCCGGGCAGGTTGGACTTCCAACCACAGCACCGGGTCGGGCAGGAAGTGGCGCAGGGGGCCGTAGCGGATATCGAACTGACGTTGCGAGCGCAACAGTTCGGTGATCTGCTGGAGCGCTTGTGGGGTGGGTTCCTGACGAAACGGTTGGGTGAGGGTGATGTGGGTGTCGACGTAGCCCTGGCTGACGGGGTCGTAGCGGGCGCGCCAGCGGTCTACCACGGCACGGACGCGAGCCGGGGGGCGAATCACGAGCGTGCCGAATCGATAGGCGCGCTGCCAGGCCGGCCAGCCGGTGGTATCGATCGTGTGGTCGCCGACGCTTAGGGCGGACTCAGTCGGCGGCACCGCGCCTCGGTGTCTGTCTCCATCTCCCGACATTCCACGCTTCCCTGTTGACGGTCGCGTCGAGCGCAATCGACTCGCTGGAGGGTACGCGAGCACTGTACCGCAGCTCGCCAAGCTCCGCCGGCAAGGTCAGGCCAGTGGATCGTCAGGGCAGCGGTATCGCTGGGTTGGCGAACCACTTCCAGGTGGCCTTGCCGCCGGCCTTCGCCTTGTAGAGTGCTTGGTCGCTTTCGTAGAGCACGGCGTCGACGGAGCGGGCCCCCGGCGGCACTATCGCAAGGCCGACGCTCGCGCCGATGTGCACCTGGGTGCCCTGCACTTCGATCGGCTCTTTCATCTGCTCGACGAGGCGTGCGGCCATCGCCTCCAGATCCTCCGGTGCCTTGGCGTCGGACACCAGGATGACGAACTCATCGCCGCCTAAGCGTGCCGCAAAGTCACCGCGTCGACCCACACCGTGCAGCAGCGTGGTCACGTGGCGCAGCACGTCGTCGCCGGCGGCGTGACCGAGCTGGTCATTGACCGCCTTGAAGCCGTCGAGATCGATGTGCAGGAGACCCGTGTGCTGCTCCTTGCGTCTGCCGCGGGCGAGAGCGGCGGTGGCCTGTTCGTAGAAGTAGCGGCGGTTGGGTAAGCCCGTGAGATCGTCGTGGCTGGCCTTATGGGTGACGTCCTCGAGCTCGCCCGTCCGTCTCCCGATCTCTCGCACCATGGGCCGGAAGATGACCAGCACTTCCACCAGCAGTCCGAGCAGCGTCAGGGCGTAGATGCTGGTCTCGACCCGATCCAGGACATCGATGCGGTGCTCCGCCTCTCGCTGGTACTGGAGCACGACGTCGTTGAGTCCCTTCAGCAGCGGGCCCTTGGCCGTCTCCGCCAGGCGGGAGGCGGCCCTGCTGCGCGCTTCGTCAGGCGCCGCGGCCAGCAGTTCGCGCACATCCGCTTCGAAGGCGCGCACAGCCTCGTCCACGGGGTAGTCGGCCTCGTAGTAGAGCTGGCGCAGGGGGGCGGACATCCCGGCCCTGCCGCCGCTATCGGCGATGATCGCCAAATGCGACGAGCTGAACGTCTGCAAGTCGTGCTCGACGCCGGCCCGCAGGCGGCGCTGAGCGCCGTGGCTCTCGGCCTGCATCAGTTGCACGACCTGTAAAGAGATGCGCTGGGAGAGCATGCGCTGGCGACCGCTGACGTTGATCAGTCGCGCGCTCTCGCCCTGTTCGCCGATCATCGCTTGCGCGGTGAGGAACGTGGCGGTGACGGCGGTGGCGATCAACAGCAGGGCGAGCGTGTAGCTGCGGATGATCCGCCGCTGGATCAGGCGCGCCTCGCTCGCCGGCGCGCCGATTCCCGTGGCGCCCTGGTTGTCGGTCCCCTCATCCATCGGAGGTGATCATGGCGTCGGCGCGGGTGCTGCCCTCGCCGGTGAGCAGGGCGGGCACGGCGCTCGCGGGCACCGGGCGGGCGAAGTAGTAGCCTTGGGCGCGCTCGCACCCCATGTCGCGCAGCAGGGTGAGCTCGTGTTCTTCCTCGATGCCCTCTGCGACTGCGTCGATGCCCAGTTCGTTGCTAAGCGCAACGACCGAGCTGACGATCTTGTGATTGGTGGCGCCCGGGGTCAGGCCGCTTACCAGCGAACGGTCGATCTTCAGGGCGTCCACCGGCAGGCGGTAGAGGTAGCTCAGGGAGGAGTAGCCGGTGCCGAAGTCGTCGATGGAGATCGTGATGCCGCGATCGCGCAGGAGCTGCAGCGTCTCACGTGTGTGCTCGATGTCTTTGACCAGCCCGCTCTCGGTGAGCTCCACGCCGAGGGCGGTCGCCGGCAGCTTGAAGGTCTGTAGCGTCTCATCGATGTAGGTGACGAGGTCGTTGCGCGAGACATCGTGGTTGGAGAGGTTCACGGCGACCCGTGGGAAGCTTACGTCCGGGTGCTGCTGACGCCAGTGGGCGATGGTCCGGCACGCGCTGCGGATCACCCAGCGGTCGAGGGCGACGATGAGCCCCGTCTCCTCGGCGAGGGCCACGAACTCCATGGGACTGATGCTGCCGAGGGTGGGGTGCTGCCAACGGCAGAGGGCCTCGAAGCTGGTGACCACGCCACTGCGCAGGTCGACGATCGGCTGGAAGTGCAAGGCGAGGTTTTCGCTGCGCAGGGCATCGCGCAGATCTTCCTCCAGCCGCTGACGACGCATGGCGCGGTCGCGCATGCTGGCGTCGAATTCGGCGTAGCGTCCGCGGCCGTCGGCCTTGGCCTGGTACAGCGCGATGTCGGCGTCGCGCAGCATCTCCGAGGCTTCCTCGTAGAGCTCATCCCCGTGCACGAGACCGATGCTGGTGCCGACGCGCACCTCCTGGCCGCCGGCGGTCACCGGGTTGTTGAGGGCCGTGAACACGCGGTCCGCCACCTGCAGCGCCTGTTCCTGGGTGGGCAGGTCTTCCAGCAGCAGGACGAACTCGTCACCGCCCAGGCGGGCCGCCAGGTCCGTCTCGCGGGAGAGCACGGAGAGGCGCCGTGCCACTTCGATCAACACCTCATCACCGATCAGGTGCCCTAGGCTGTCGTTGATCACCTTGAAGCCATCGAGATCGAGGAAGAGCACGGCGAAGCGGCGCTCCGGCGTACGACGCACGCGCGAGATGGCGAGGTTGGTGCGCGTGATCAGCTGGCTGCGATTGGCGAGGCCCGTGAGCGAGTCGTGCGTGGCGTGGTGGATGAGTCGCGCTTCGGCCCGTCGGCGATCGCCCACATCTTGCAGGGCGGAGACGGCGAAGATCACCCGGCCCTCGTCGTCGTAGATCGGCGAGCTCCAGAGCTCCACGGCGAGGTCCTCGCCGTCGCGGGTCAGTTCGATGCAGTCGACGTGGGCGGCTTCACCGGTGAGGGCGGGGCCGATGGTCGCGGCTTCTACGCGCTTGAGCACCTCTCGTGTGTGAGCGGTCAGCGCGGCCTGCGACCAGGACTCATCGCCCTCCATTGCGGGTAAGCCCAGCAGTTCGGAAGCGGCGGCGTTGACGAAGACCAGCCGACTGTTGGCGTCGTGGAGCATCGCGCCCACGGGCAGCATCTCGAGGGTCTCGCGCAGCTGATGCTCGGAGTTGGCGAGGGCTGCGTTCAAGTGTTCGAGCTGGGAGAAGGTGTCGCGCAGGCGAGCGGTCATCTGCTCCAGCGCGAGGTGCAGCTGGGCCACCTCGCGACTGCCGGCGCGACCGGGGTCGCCGAGGTCGACGTCCTGGCTGGCGACCGCACCGGTGGCCACCTGGCGCGCCGCTTCACTGAGGCGGGCGAGGGGACCCACGATGCGCCGGGACACCACCGTGCCCGCCAGCAGCGCCATCAGCACCGCGCCCACCGCGAGCGCGAGAGACAGGCGCCAGCTGGCGCGGATGGGCCCCAGGTACACCGCCTCGGGCACGCTGGTGATTACCCGCCAGTCGAGGCCGTTGCCGTCCCGGAACGGGGCCACGTGCACCAGGTGCGTGTCGCCCTGGATGGCCAGGCGCTGGGTGGTGGCCTTGGCGATGCGGTCGACGGCGCCGTCCAGGGCGGTGAGGGTCATCGCGGCCAGGGACTCGCCGTCGACCTCCTCGGGCCTGGAGCTCGCGAGCACCTGCCCGGTGCCGTCGGTCACGAACACGACGCCCTCCTGGGCCGCTTCGATCGTCGACAGAAAGTCCGACAGTGCCTCCAGCGAGATGGCCGAACTCACGACGCCCTCGACATGTCCGCTGGCCGAGTCGACGATGGGATGCACGGCGCTCAGCAGGAGCGCGCCGGTGGCGTAGTTGCGGTAGGGGTCGGTCCACGCCGTGCCGTCGCTGGCGAGACCCAGCTGGAACCAGGGGCGTGAGCGCAGATCGTAGGGATCGGAGCGCTCCGCCACCCCGAGCTGCGCCTCGGGGCCCAGGGCACGGGTGGTGAGTTGCTCTGGCGTATCCGCCTCGGTGAGCTGGGCGACGATGCGGTCGCCGCGATCGTCGCGACTCGCCGCCGTGACCCAGCCGTCGATGCGCCCGACGCCCGAGACGTAGAGGGCCGGGTCCTGCTGCATGGGGTAGGCGAGGTAGCTGAGCAGTGCCTCGCGCGCTTCGGGATCGATCAAGCCACCCGAGATAACGTGAGCCACGTCCTGGGTGATGCGCTCCGGCTTGGCCAAGAACTCGTCCAGGTAGTGCGTCACCTCGCCCGCAACGCTGCGCCAGAGGTCCGCACTCAGGCTGTCGACCGAGCGTCGGCCCGCATCGAGCAGCAACCCACCCACCACGGCCACCGCCACGCTGACGATGGCGATGAAGGGCGCGGTGAGCAGAAGATGGAGGGACGAGCGGGAACGGACGGATTGCATCGGGACGTGGACTGACTATTCGGCCCAGGAATTATCCGCTCGCAATCCTTCGCGGGCGGTGCAGCAGGTCCAGTTTCAGGGTTTGTAACGGTATCTCGCGCAGCGGTTACCATCTGCTTTCTGTGAGCCAGCTCGCTTTCCAAGCGGTGGCGCCCGGCCGGTGACGCGGTGGGCGTGATTCCGCAGTCGCGTTTGCGCGAGCGCGAGACCTGCGCCCCGGTGGGGCGGAGGCCCTCGGGAGCTGTCCATTGTGTCGCCCGCGCAAGTCGAGGACCCCAAGAAATGCCCACGAGACGCTTCGCCCTGAGCCGTGACGAGGAGGGCCGCGAGGTACTGGACGTACCCCTGCGCGGGCTGACGATGTTGCGCCAACCGCTCTACAACAAGGGCACGGCCTTCAGCCCCACGGAGCGCCAGGACTTCCATCTCGAGGGCGTGTTGCCGAGCCAGTTCGCCACCATCGAGCTGCAGGCCCGGCGCATCTACGCCTCGATCTGCAACTACGACGAACCCCTCAACCGCTACATCGCCCTGTCCGCGCTCCAGGACCGCAACGAGCACCTGTTCTATCGCGTCCTCGTCGAGCACCTCGCCGAGCTGATGCCGATCGTCTACACCCCCACGGTCGGTCAGGCCACCCAGCGCTACAGCGAGACCTTCCGCCGCGGACGCGGCATCTGGATCACCCCGGATCAGAAGGGACGCATCGCCGAGGTGCTGCGCGGCGCCGCGCCCTGGTTGGACGTGGAGCTGATCGTGTGCACGGACAACGAGTCGATTCTCGGCATCGGCGATCAGGGTGCCGGCGGCATCGCCATCTGCGTAGGTAAGCTCTCCCTCTATTGCGCCGGCGCGGGCATTCACCCGGCGCGCACCTTACCGATCAGCCTCGATGTGGGCACGGACAACGAGGCCCTGCTCGGGGATGATCTCTACCTCGGCTGGCCCCACCCACGCCTGCGCGGTGCCGCTTACGATGAGCTGGTGGCCGAGTTCGTCGCCGCGGTGAAGGAGGTGTTTCCGCGCGCCCTGGTGCAGTGGGAGGACTTCCGCCACCGCAACGCCCTGGCCATCCTCGAGCGCTACCGGGGCGATCTGCTCTCCTTCAACGACGACATCCAGGGCACGGGCGCCGTCGCCCTGGCCGGTGTGCTGTCGGCCCTGCGGATCACCGGCGAACGCCTCGAGCAGCAGCGCATCCTGATCATGGGCGCCGGGGCGGCCGGCTACGGTATCGCCATGCAGCTGAAGGCCGGCTTGGTCGATGCTGGCGTTGCCGGTGAGGACACGGGGCAGCAAATCGCCGTGCTGGACAGTCGTGGGCTGATCGTGATGCACGATGAGTTGACGGGCTACAAGCGCGAACTCGCCTGGTCGCCCGACCGAGCGCGCGAGGCGGGCCTCGACGATCCGGCTCAACGTGACCTGTTGCAGGTGGTGCGTCGCTGGCACCCAACGGTATTGATCGGTGCTTCGGGCGTCCCCAGTGCCTTCGACGAGGCGGTGGTGCGGGCGATGGCCGAGGCCGTCGAGCGGCCGGTCATCATGCCCTTCTCCAATCCCACGGCGAATGCCGAAGCGGTGCCCGCCGATGTGCTGCACTGGACCGATGGCCGCGCCCTGGTGGCCACCGGCAGCCCCTTCGAGGATGTGATCTTCGGCGACCGGCGCCACCGCATCGGTCAGGGCAACAACGTGTTCATCTTCCCCGGCCTCGGCATGGGCGCGCTCCTGGCGGGGGCCTCGCAGGTGACCGACGGCATGATCAGCGCTGCGTCCCAAGCCCTGGCGGACGCCGTGGCGGACGACGAACTCGCCGACGGTCTGCTGTTCCCGGCCATCGAGCGCTTGCGCGAGGTGTCGGCGCAGGTGGCGACGGCGGTGATGGCAAGAGCCATGGACGATGGCGTGGCACTCGCCGCGGATCGTGACACCATCGCCGAGCGCGTGACGCAGGCCATGTGGTACCCGGAGTACCCCCACTTCAATCCGGTGGCGGTGGACGCCTGCGAGGACTACTGAAGCCTATGGATCGTCGCGAGGCGTTGCAGGCTATCGCCGCCTGCGTGGGTCCGCCGGGTGTGGTGGATGCTGACGCAGACGGCGAGCGATACCTGATCGATCACCGTCGCCAGTACCAGGGGCAGGCCGCCATGATCGTGCGCCCGGCCGACGTCGCCAGCGTCGCCGAGGTGGTGCGCTTGGCGGCAGGGGCTGGGCTCGCTGTGGTACCCCAGGGCGGCAACACCGGCTACTGCGGCGGTGCCACCCCCGGCATCGACGGCCAGGGCACCGGCGAGCGAACGATTCTCTTGAGCTTGGAGCGCCTGCGTGGAATCCGCCAGGTGGATCCCGTCGGCTACAGCATGACGGTGGAGGCGGGCGCTGTGCTCGCCGACGTGCAGGCGGCCGCCGAGCGCGAGGGCATGCTGTTCCCGCTCTCGCTCGGGTCGGAAGGTTCCTGCCAGATCGGTGGCAACCTCGCCACCAACGCGGGCGGCACGGCGGTCTTGCGCTACGGCAACGCGCGCGAACTCGTGCTCGGCGTCGAAGTGGTGCTGGCCGATGGCCAGATCTGGAACGGCCTTCGCGAACTGCGCAAGGACAACGCGGGCTACGACCTGAAGCAACTGTTTCTCGGCGCCGAGGGCACCCTCGGCATCATCACGGCAGCCGTCCTGAAGCTGTTTCCCTTACCGCGGGAGCGAGCCACGGCGCTGGTGGCGGTGACGGACGTCGATGCCGCTTGCCAGCTGCTCAGCCTGGCGCGCCGCGAGAGCGCCGACGCCGTGACCTCCTTCGAGTACCTGCCCCGCTTCGCGTTGGAGCTGGTCGCGACACATATCGAAGGCGGCACCAACCCGTTGGCCGACGCGAACTACCACCACTACGTACTAGTGGAACTGTCCTCCGCAGCGCCCGAGGCACGGCTGGAGGCCCGCCTCGAGCACCTGTTGGCGAAGGGCCATGCGCGCGGTTGGGTCCGCGACGCCGTGGTGGCACAGAGCGAGGCCCAGCGTCAGCACCTGTGGCGGTTGCGCGAGAACGTGCCGGAGGCGCAGCGGCTGGCGGGCGGGTCCTTCAAACACGACGTGTCGGTGCCCATCCCTGCCCTGGCCGCGTTTCTCGCGCAGGGGCTCGCCGGCGCGGCGGCGGCGGCGCCTGACGCGCGGCCGTGTGTCTACGGACACATCGGCGATGGCAATCTGCATTTCAACTTCATGGCCCCGCAAGGTGAGGGCTTGGCCGAGCACTTCGAGGGCGATCGCGGTGCGCAGGTGTCGGCCGCCGTGCTCGATGCCGCCGCCGCCCATGGCGGCAGCGTCTGTGCCGAGCATGGGGTGGGATACCTCAAGCGACCGTTGCTCGCGGGCTACCAGGACGCCGTCTCCATCGATCTCATGCGTCGTGTGAAGGCAGCGCTTGACCCTGAGGGCACGTTGAATCCCCACAAGGTGATTCCCGATGATCCCGGAGGCGGCGAGTGAGCGAGGCGCGGCGCCACGTCGCCGTCATCACCACCAGCCGGGCCGACTATAGCCACCTGTACTGGGTGTTGAAGGAGATGGACGCGAGCGCCCATCTGCGGCTCTCGCTCGTGGTATGCGGATCTCACCTAAGTGATACCTTCGGCGACACGGTGAGCGAGATCGAGGCTGACGGCTTTGAGGTGGCGGCCCGCGTCGGCTGCCTGGCCGCCGGCGACGACGATGTGGCGATGGCGCAGACCATCGGCGACGCCGTGCTGGGTCTCGCCCAGGTGCTCGGGGAGATGCGTCCGGACCTCGTGCTCCTGATCGCCGATCGCTACGAGATGCTGGCGCCTGCGGCCGTCGCCACCACCCTGCGTATCCCCATCGCCCACATCGAGGGCGGTGAGGTGAGTCAGGGGGCGATCGACGATCCTATTCGCAACGCCCTGACCAAGCTCTCCCACGTGCATTTCACGCCGACGGCGCTGTCGCGGCGTCGGGTGTTGGGGATGGGCGAGGAGCCCTGGCGGGTGCATTGCACGGGTGCGCCGTCCCTCGATCACCTGGCCCGCAGCGCGCTGCCCACCGGCGAAGCGCTGATCGAGGCCTTGGGCTTCGTTCCAACTCAGGGCCACGTCGTGGTAGCGGTGCATCCGCTCACCTTGGCCCAGGATACGCTGCGCGAAGCCGACGCCACCTTCGAGGCCCTGCACGAGTTACTGAGCGAATCCGTTTGCCAGCTCGTCTTTTGCTTTCCGAACGCGGACGCGGGCGGCCAAGCCCTGATCGCGCGGGCTCGAGCGTTGGAAACGCAGTACGGCGAGCCCCGCGTGCGCCTGCGCGTGAACCTCAATCCGCGCGTCTACTGGGCGTTACTCGGTCAGGTGGGCTGCCTGCTCGGGAACAGCTCCAGCGGCATCATGGAGGCGCCGGCCCTGCGCTTGCCGGCCGTGAACGTGGGGGAGCGTCAGGCCGGGCGCGAGCGGGCCCGCAACATCATCGATGTGCCCGCAGAGCGTGCACGCATCGTCGAGGCGGTGCGCGAGGCGCTCAGCGAGCGCTTTCGAGCGTCGTTGAGCGGGATGGAAAATCCCTACGGGGATGGGGATGCGGCCGCGCGGATCGTGCGCGTGCTCGAGGGCGTTCCCCTGGGGGAGGGGCTGTTGCGCAAGGCGCCCGTCCCGCCGGTGTCCCCCTAACAGTCGCACTCGGAGGGAAACCGATACCCCACGCCGCGCACGGTCTCGATTCGTGCGCAGTGACCGGCCTGGTCCAAGGCCTGACGAAGTCGGCGCACGTGCACGTCGACGGAGCGCTCCACCATGTCCTCGCGTGCGTGCCACACGCTGTTCAGCAGCTGCAGGCGCGTGTGCACTCGATCGGGGTATCGCATGAAGTAACGCAGGAGACGAAACTCGGCGGGCCGCAGGCGCACGCTGGAGGTTGCCGTGGTGGCTGAGTAGTTGCTCGCATCGACGGTGAGGCCGTTGAGTTCGATCACCTCGGCGGGGCTGTCGCTCCGACGCAGCAACGCCTTGATGCGGGCCATCATCTCCGGCAGGGACAGGGGCTTGACCATGTAGTCGTCGGCGCCGCGCTGCAGGCCGCTCACCCGAGCGTCTTCACTGCCGTCCCGGGAGACGAGCATGACCGGCACGTCGGCGCAGTTGCCCTGGCCCTTCAAGGTGTCGAGGGCGACTTCGTCTCCCTCGTGCCGCTGCGCGCCTTGCGAGCGCCACTGCAGTACTACCAGGTTCGGTCGCCACGCGGCCACGGCCTCGATAGCGGGCCCCGGATGTGCCGACTCGAGGGTCATGTAGCCGTGCTCGTACAGGGTGCGCGAGAGGTTCGCGCGGTCCGAGTGGTCCTCGTCGATGACCAGGATTCGGCGCGAGGCGTCCAACAACGAGTCTCCGCTTAGGGGCGAGGGTTGCTTGGGCTTGGTCCTAAGTCGTGCGTTCACCGCGCGAGCTGGTAGGGGCCATCCTCGACGCGCGGGCTGGCCGTACGCACCGCGCTCGGGCGTTGCGTTTCGAGGGAGCATTGGAGCAGAGAATCATGACAGCCACGTTTCACCGGTGCGTCCGGTGGGCTGTACGGCACGGCCGAGTGGGAGCCTCGGCGTCGGGCGGCCGAGGCTCGCGCTTAGCCTAGGCGGAGTAGCGGCGTTGGTGGTCGACCGTGCCGACGTAGTAGAGGCCGCCGTCGAGGCCCCAGCGTGAGGGATCGGCGATCTCCGTGCCGTTCTGATCGGCCTCTTCGCTGGCGATGCACAAGCGCTCGTAGTCCTCGATCGACAGGCGCCGGCGGCCCGCCAGGTGAGTGCTCGGATCGATGGCTTCCGCGTAGCGCGCGGCGCCCTCGGTGACGTTGGCCACGGAGAGCGCAGCCCCGCAGCCGCTGCCGTAGGAGAACAGGCTCACCGTGTTGCCCTCGCGCTCGGTGTCCGCCTGGCGCAGGTAGTCGATCAGGGAGAGGAACAGAGAGCCCGTGTAGATGTTGCCGACCACGGCGTTGAGGCTCAGCCACGGTTCCACCCGCTGCTTGTAGCTCGCGTTGATGGTGGCGGCTTCCTCCGCGTCACGCTCGACGCTGTGACCGAGCTCCGTCTCCCAGTGGCGGTGGTGGGCCTTGCGCGCCATCTTGGTGAAGGGCACGTGGTAGAAGCAGGCGTCGAGCTGGCTCATGGCGAAGGCGTCGGCGCCGCCGGCGTGTTCGCTGGCATCGTGCCAGCAGCCGCTGAAGGCATCGAGGTAGCAGTCGATGGAGTAGTGGCCATCGGCGAAGGCGTACTTGCTGTAGAGCGGTCGCCAGAAGTCCATCACCTGGCGGGTGTACTCGCCGGAGAGGGCCGTGTTCAAGGTGAACAAGCGCGGATCGCTGGAGACGACCATCGCCACTGCGCCCGCCCCTTGGGTCGGCTCGCCCGGCGTGTTGATGCCGTAGCGGGCGATGTCGGAGGCGATGATCAGCGCCTTGCGGCCGCGGGCGCGGCCGGCCAGGATCCAATCGGTGGCCGTGCTGAGGCCAGCCATGGCGCCGTAGCAGGCGTGCTTGGTCTCGAAGGTGCGGCAGCTGGTGGGCAGACCGAGGAGTTCATGCACGTACACGGCGGTCGGCTTGGAGTGATCCACGCCTGTCTCCGTGCCCACGATCAGCGTGCCGATCTCGCCCGGATCGATGTCGAAGGCGCGCAGGGCCTGGCGCCCGGCGAGGGCAGCCATGGTGACCGTGTCTTCGCAGGGCGTGGCCACGGCCATCTCGCGCTGGCCGATGCCGCGGGTGAACTTCTCCGGCTCCACGTTCCGTGCCTTCGCCAGGTCCTCCATGTCCACGAAGCATTCCGGTCCATAGAACGCCATGGCGTCAATGCCTACTCTGATCTGACTCACTCAGCTTTACCTCTCGCTACCCAGGCCTGTCGCGTGCGCGCAACCCGCTTACGGGCGTCAGCTTTTACTGCCGACAAAAACGCCAAGCCTACCCCCTGCGTGGGCTCGCGCCAACGCTATGGGGAATGGAGGGGTGAGCAGGTGACGGGGAATTCGCGGCCCCTCGTGGCCGCGGTGGCGCTGGATCAGTCGGTAGCGGGTGGCCGGTCCACAGGATAGTGAGGGTTACAGAAGGGTGATCGCCAGGGGCTCAGGCGGCGCTACCGAATCGCCCGCCGTCTCGAAGGTCCAGTCAGCGCTTGCGTCGATGAGGTAGCTGCCTGCGCCGAGGCGCGAACCGTTGTCGTTGGTGCCGAGCCACACCTCGTCGAAGGTGATGGTCTCCCCAGGGAGGACCTCAGCCCGGAAGATCACGTCATTGCACGCCGCTTCGTCGTCGATCGATCGCCAGAGCACCTGGTTGTTACGCAGGGCATTGAAGGTGACCACATCGCACGGTTGGCCGGTCTGAAAAGCCACGGTGCGATCGGACGGGTTACTCACCTCGAGGGTGAGGGTGATCTCTTCGCCCGCTGTGAAACTGTCGGTCGGTACGCCGAACTTGTCGCTCGCCTTCAGCGAGGTCACCAGCGCGACGCTCCCCTCAGGCGGGGGGGCCACAGGCGGAGCCGGGATCGGGGCAACGGGCGCTTCCGACGATCCGTCATTGCAGGCACCCAGGGTCAGGGCGAGGGTCAGCAGGATGAGTGTGAGCGGGTGTCGATTCATCATGGCATCTACCATCAAGAGAATTATGAGTGACCCAACAAGAATGGAAACATTCTCAGTGATGGTAGTGGCGTGTGCAAGGGCGCTCACCGAGAGAGCGGGCGGTATCACACGCGCTGCCTGGCGCGCCGCCGATGGCGTAGGATCGGGGTCGCGGAAACGAAAACGCCTGCCACCTCAGCTGGAGGTGGCAGGCGTTACGCGCCCGTTCGCTGCCGGGTGACTCAGTCTTCCAGCAGGAAGCTCCGCAGCTGCTCCGAGCGGGTCGGGTGGCGCAGCTTGCGCAGGGCCTTGGCCTCGATCTGGCGGATACGCTCGCGGGTGACGTCGAACTGCTTGCCGACCTCCTCCAGCGTGTGGTCCGTGTTCATGTCGATGCCGAAGCGCATGCGCAGCACCTTGGCCTCGCGCGGCGTGAGGCTGGCGAGCACCGCGTGGGTGGTCTCGCGCAGGCCCTCCACCGTGGCCGAGTCGACCGGTGAGTGCACGGACTGATCTTCGATGAAGTCGCCGAGGTGCGAATCCTCGTCGTCGCCGATGGGCGTCTCCATGGAGATCGGCTCTTTGGCGATCTTCAGCACCTTGCGCACCTTGTCTTCCGGCATCTCCATGCGGATGGCCAGCTCCTCGGGCGTCGGCTCGCGACCCATCTCCTGCAGCATCTGCCGGCTGATGCGGTTCAGCTTGTTGATGGTCTCGATCATGTGCACCGGGATGCGGATCGTGCGGGCCTGGTCCGCGATGGAGCGGGTGATGGCCTGACGGATCCACCAGGTGGCATAGGTGGAGAATTTGTAGCCGCGGCGGTACTCGAACTTGTCCACGGCCTTCATCAGGCCGATGTTGCCCTCCTGGATGAGGTCCAGGAACTGCAGGCCACGGTTCGTGTACTTCTTGGCGATGGAGATCACCAGGCGAAGGTTGGCCTCGACCATCTCCTTCTTCGCCCGGCGGGCCTTGGCCTCGCCGATCGACATTTGGCGGTTGATCTCCTTGATCTCACCGATCGGCAGGAAGGACTTCTGCTCGTAGGCGATCAGCTTGCGCTGGGCGCGGATGATGTCGTCCTTGAGCTTGGCCAACTGCGAGGAGTGCTTGCGCTTGGCCCGGATGTGCTTGTTGATCCAATCGAGATTGGTCTCGTTCTCCGGGAAGCTGCCGATGAACTCCTTGCGCGGCATGCCCGCCTGACGGATGCAGAAGGTCATGATCTGGCGCTCGAGGGAGCGGATGCGATCGACCGTGCTGCGCAGGTTCTCGATCAGCGCTTCGAACATCTTCGGCGCCAGCTTCAGCTCCATGAACTGGGCGGCAAGTTCCTTGCGCAGTTCCATGGTGGCGTCGGCCTGGCTGCCGTTCTCGGCGATGGAGGCGAGGACCTTCTCGTGGAGGGCGCGGATCGAGGTCATGCGCTGCTGCGCTTCCTCGGGATCCGGACCGGTGGGCCCTTCGTCCTCTTCTTCCTCGTCGTCCTTGTTGTCAGCGGCGTCCTTGGCGTCCTTGGCGTCGGCGCCATTCGCGTTGGGGCCACCGCGATTCTGCGGATTCTGAATCTCGTCGGGCTCGTTCGGATCGATGAAGCCCGTGATGATGTCGATCAGGCGGCCTTCGCCGGCTTCCACCGGGGCGTAGGCGCCGAGCAGGCGATCGTAGGTGGTCGGGAACACGGCCAGGGCGTTACGCACCTGCGTGAGGCCATCCTCGATGCGCTTGGCGATGCGGATCTCGCCCTCGCGGGTGAGCAGTTCCACGGTGCCCATTTCACGCATGTACATGCGTACCGGGTCCGTGGTGCGCCCGAACTCGGCGTCCACGTTAGCCAGCGCCGCCGCGGCCTCGTCCGCCGCGTCGTCATCGTCCGACACCACCGTGTCCGAGAGGAGCACGGACTCGGCATCCGGTGCCTTCTCGTGCACCGTGATGCCCATGTCATTGATCATGTTCACGATATCTTCGATCTGCTCGGGATCGACGATGTCGTTTGGCAGGTGGTCGTTGACTTCCGCGTAGGTCAGATAGCCCTGCTCCTTGCCTCGTGCGATGAGGATTTTCAGCTGGGACTGACGGTCTTCCGGAACGATCGGTAGCTTAGGTTCGCTCAAGTTCTGTGCCTGTTTAGGTCAAGCCACGGAAACCGGTCAGTATAGACGCAGTCTCGTGGTCTATCCATAGCCCGCCGGCGGGCGCGGGTCCCTCTGGGTGTGAAACATCCTGTCTGCAGGTGAACGCTCGGGTCTGCCCCACCGGGCTTGCCTCGGCAGCCGTTGGCCGCCCTAGTGAGGTGCCTTCAGCAAGTCCTGCAGTTCACGTTTCTCGTCGCTGGTCAGCTCTGCGGCCGGCCGCTGCATCAGTTCGGCGGCGCGGTGCTGCCGCCCTTCGGCGGCAATCTTTGCCAGGCAGGCGGTCAGGTCAGCGGCCGCGGCTGGCAGGACATCCCCCACCACCTGGCGGGAGGCATCGTCTTCCAGTAGCACGCGCTGGGCGGCCAGGGCAGTGAGGTGGCGTCCTGCCTCCTCCTCGCGCCAGCGCTCTACCAGCGTTGCGGTGGTGATGTTTGGGTTACTCCGGGCAACTTCAATCACCTCCGCCAATAGAGATGCACCGGGTACGGGTAGCGTTGCTAACGCGCTCGTATCTCCTGCATCGGCAGCGATCGACGGATAGTTGAGCACCAGGCGTAGGGCGCGGCGCACGAGCGTGTCCCGTTGGGGCTGCTGACGGCGTCGCTGGGGCGGCGGGCGACGCGGCGATTCTGG
>JBCBZW010000089.1 GCA_039815145.1 Pseudomonadota bacterium | reverse complement strand
TCTTCGGCCAGCACCGCAGCTAAGCCCTCGCGAAAGGAGGGGAACTGCGGCGAGAATCCAAGCGCCTGCTTGGCCCGCGTGGTCTTCAGGCGCTTGCATTCGGCGTAGAACTCGCGGGCCGTCGGCGAGACGTCGTCAGCATCGATCGAGGTGGCGGGGGGCGGCGGCAGGCCGAGCAGCGAGGCGGCGTAGGTGAGCACCTCGTCCGACGGGGCCGGTTCCTCGTCCGCGAGGTGGAAGATCGGGCCCGCGTCGGGGTGCTCCATCGCGAGCTGCAGGGCGCTGGCGATGTCGTCGACGTGGATGCGGTTGAAGACGTGGTGAGCCTTGATGATGCGTCGGGCCGTCCCCGCGCGCAGTCGCGCGAAGGGGGATCGGTGGGGGCCGTAGATGCCGGGCAGGCGAAAGACCTGGACCGCCTTGCCGTGCGCCCTGGCCCAGGTGAGCCATCGATCCTCGCAGGCGACGCGCCGGCGCGCCCGCTCGGAACCCGGCCGCAGGGGGGCGTATTCGTCGATCCACGCGCCATCGACGTCGCCGTAGACCCCCGTGGTGGACAGCAGGGAGCACCAGCGCAGGGTGGGAAGATCGGCGAGGGTGGCGCCGTGCGCCGCGATCACGCCGTCCTCACCTCCCTCGCCCGGCGGGATCGAGCACAGGATGTCCGTGACGCCGTCGAGCGCCTTCGCCGGTACCGGGGCGTCCCCGTCGAAGCGGCAGCCCTCGATGCCGAGGCCTTGCAGCCGTTGCACGCCCTCAGGGGAGCGGGCCGTCCCCGACACGCGGGCGCCCTGGGCGAGGAGCCGGCGAGCGAGGCGCTGGGCCGTGTAGCCGCAGCCGAAGCAGAACAGATGACGGGGAGTGGCAGGTCCGGCCGGGTGCAAATCGGTGCCCTTAGGTGAGTGTGATCGACAGTGTACGCGTCCGCCGCCAGCTGGCGTTTTGACCGGCTTTCTTCGGGCGCCGATAAATTGTTGTAAACATCGACGGACTCCGGCGTCGTTTTGTTGGCTATTCGGGGGCGACCTCCTTAACATTCTCCCCCGATCTCGACCGGCTCTACGGGGATCGGGACCGGATGATCGCACCATCAACGACCAGCCAAGGGCGCACAGGCGCAGGGAGAACCATGGCGAAGCAAAGCAGGCATCAATGGCGTTTTCAGCGCCTCGGGGGATTCGATCAGGTCACGCTGGAGACGGCCGAGGACCTGAAGAATCTGGGTGAGTTCGATCAGAAGCTCTGGGCGGCCCTGGCCTGCCCCACCAAGGGCGTCGAATTCGATGAGCGTACCCTCGCCTTCCTCGATACGGACGGAGACGGACGTATCCGTGTGCCGGAATTGCGCGACGCCATCGCCTGGGCCTGCGGGTTGTTGAAGAACCCGGCTGAGCTGTTGCAGCCGACGGAAGGGCTGCCCTTGAAGTCGATCGATGACAGCACCGAAGACGGCGCCAGGCTGCGCGCCAGCGCCGAGCAGATCCTCACCAACCTCGGCAAGGGCGACGCGGCCTCGATCACCCCCGAAGAGACCGCGGATACGAGCCGCATCTTCGCGGATACGGCGTTCAACGGCGACGGTGTCGTGCCCGCGAGTTCCGCCGAGGACGAGGCCGTCGCGGCCGCGATCGAAGAGATCATCGGCTGCGTCGGCGGGGTGCCCGACCGTTGCGGTGCCGATGGCATCGACGGCGAGCACCTGGAGCAGTTCTTCAGCGAAGCCCAGGCCTTCGCCGACTGGTGGGGTGAGGGTGAGGCGTCCAACGTACGCCTGCTCGGTGACAAGACCGACGCCGCCGCCGACGCTCTCGAGGCGGTGCAGGAGAAGATCGAAGACTTCTTCACTCGCGCTCGCCTGGCCGCCTTCGACGAGCGCGCCGCCGCCGTCGTGAACCCCAGCGAAGCGGATTTCGCCGCCGTCACGGCGCAGACGCTCTCGCCGGACACGGAAGCGCTGGCGACCTTCCCCCTGGCGCGGGCCGAGTCGGATCGCGCCTTGCCGCTGGCCGCGGGCCTCAACCCCGGCTGGGCCGCTGCCCTCACCAAGTTCCGCGATGAGGTGGTCGTGCCGCTACTCGGCGAGCAGAGCGAGCTCACGGAGGAGGCGTGGCGCGATATCAGCGGTCGCTTCGCCGCCTACGCCGGCTGGCGCGCTGAGCAGCGCGGTGACATCGTCGCCGGCCTCGGCATGGAACGCATCAAGGCCCTCCTCGAGGGCAGCACGCGGGCGGACATCGAAGCGCTGCTCGCCAAGGACCTCGAGGTGGCGCCCGAGGCGGACGGCATCGAGGCGGTGAACAAGCTTGTTCACTACTACCAGCACCTCGACACGCTGCTGCACAACTTCGTGTCCCTGCGCGATTTCTACAGCCTCGACCACAAGGCCGTGTTCCAGGCCGGCACCCTCTACCTCGACGGTCGCAGCTGCGATCTTTGCGTGAAGGTGGACAACGTGGCGAAGCACGCCGCGATGGCCACGCGCAGCAACACCTACCTCGCCTACTGCGAGTGTAGGCGTCGCGGCGGGGCGGAGAAGATGACCATCGCGGCCGCGTTCACCGGCGGTGATTCGGACAACCTCATGGTGGGTCGCAACGGTGTGTTTTACGACCGCGACGGCGGCGACTGGGATGCCACCATCACCAAGTTGGTGGAGCACCCGATCAGCCTTTCCCAAGCCTTCTGGTCGCCCTACAAGCGCTTCGCCCGCATGATCTCCGATCAGATCGAGAAGATGGCCGGCGCCCAGGACAAGGCGGTCACGGCCAGCGCTTCCAAGGGCATCGCGGGAGCGGCGGACAGCGCCTCGAGCGGCAAGCCCGCGGCGCCCGCCTTCGACATCGCCAAGTTCGCCGGTATCTTCGCCGCCATCGGCTTGGCCGTCGGTGCCATCGGCACGGCGTTGGCGGCCGTGGTGACCGGCTTCCTCGGCCTCGCCTGGTGGCAGATGCCGCTGGCGATCGTCGGCATCATGCTGGTGATCTCGGGGCCGTCGATGGTGTTGGCCTACATGAAACTTCGCCAGCGCAACCTCGCGCCCATGCTGGACGCCAATGGTTGGGCCGTGAACACCCGGGCCAAGATCAACATCCCGTTCGGCGCCACGCTCACGCAGACGGCAGAACTGCCCGACGGCGCCAAGCGCTCCATGCGCGATCCCTTCGCCAAGAAGGCCAGCATCTGGCCGTGGGTGATCGCCCTGGTGATCCTCGCCGGCGGCGCCGGCGCTGCATGGCAGTTCGGCTGGGTCGATAAGGCCATGAGCCTCCTGAACGGGGGCGACGCGCCCGCCGCCGAGGAAGTGGCCAGCGAGGACGACGCCGCGTAGTCCGAGCCTCGTGCCGAGCACCGAGCGCCTGGCCGCGCTCGGTGCTCCTCCTGGTCCCGCCCCGCCGCCGCCTTGCCCCCGCCGCCGATCGGCGCCTTACAACCGTCCCGTCCCCCGTGACATCCAAGGCCTCTGTACCACTCCACAGAGGATGAACGGATGCGTGTTCTTCTTGCCGCCGCCCTGCTTGCGGCCAGCGCGGGTGCGGTCGCTGCCGAGACCGTGAGGCTCGACGGTCAGTCCTTCGCCGTCTTCAACCTGGCCGGGTCCGTGCGGATCGAGACGGGCGCCGGGCCGAGCGCCGTCGCCGAGGTGACCCTCGCGGGCCCCGATGCCGATCTCCTGTCCATCGACACGCTGGTCACGCAAGTGCGTGGGGAGACGGCGACCGCCCTGGTCGTGCGCTACCCGGACGATGACGTGGTCTACCGCGAGGTCGGCTGGCGCGGGCGCTCCGACGTGAAGGTGGCGAGCGACGGCACCTTCCACCGCGATCGTGGCAAGCGCATTCGTTTGCGCAGCTCCGGCAATGGCACCGAGGCCTATGCCGACATCGTGTTGCGCGTACCCCCGGACCAGCGGGTGAGCGCCTACCTCGCCATGGGCGAGCTCCGGGTGGCCGACGCCGCCGGTGATTTCTACCTCGACACCCATCACGGCGCCATCATCGTCGACCGCGTGTTGGGCGACATCACCGCCGACACGGGCTCGGGGGACGTGCGCCTGGAGGGAGTGAATGCGGGGCGGGTGAACGTCGACACGGGCTCTGGTGACGTGCTGCTGGAGAACGTATCGGCCGAGCGCTTGCGCGCCGACACCGGCTCCGGCGAGGTGATCATGCGCGCTCTGCGGGCCGAGCAGGTGATCGCCGACACGGGGTCCGGCGATGTGGAGATGGAGTTTGCCGGGATCGGCGGGCGCGTCTCCCTGGACACCGGCTCCGGCGACGTTCGCGTCGTGATCCCGGCGAATGTCGGCGTCGAGCTCGATGTGGACACGGGCTCGGGCCGGATCGACTCTGGCTTGAACGGACTTCAGGTGTTGGACGAGGACGACGACAAGTTCATCGCCCGCCGCGGTGGCCGCGAGCTGCGCCTGAGCGTGGATACCGGTTCAGGCGATGTGTCCCTGACGGAGTAGGGGAGCGGAGTCGGG
The DNA here is from genome assembly GCA_039815145.1 of Pseudomonadota bacterium. Classification (NCBI taxonomy): domain Bacteria; kingdom Pseudomonadati; phylum Pseudomonadota; species Pseudomonadota bacterium. Next base: position 16,182 of record JBCBZW010000089.1, on the reverse strand, counting down.
GCGCCGAGCGGGACCGCCCACCGCTCGGCCCTGATCGGCTACTGGGCGAACATCGCCAACGGCAGCACCAGGCCGTTCATGTCGATGTTGCCATCCTTCACCTTGATGGATGCCACGTAGCTGTCGCCATCGCGCTTGATGATGCCTTGCTGCACCAGCTCCGAGAGCATGCCGGGCACCTGTTGCGCCGCCATCTCGGACGCTTGTTCCGGCGTCAACTGATACTCCGGCGGTTGCCCTTCCATACTGCTGGTGATCTGGTCCGCCAGTACCCACTCAGCGATGCTCTCCGCCTGGGCTACCGGCAGGGATGCATCCAGGTTGGCGCTCAGCACCTTTCCGAGCACGTTCGGGTCTGCCATGGCGGCCAAGCCCGCCTGAGAGAATTCATCGCCGGCAACCTGCACCTGCATATCGACGTTGACAGGCCCCTCGGGCAGATCGACCTTGGCGGGTCCGATGCGCAGCGCCGGCGACGCTGCCAGCACCGGTTCGAAGATCGCAAAGAGCTGCTCGGTGAGTTCGGCGGTGAGGGGGGTGTCATCATCGTTCATGGCCGCAGCGTTGGCGGGGTCGCTGACCAGCGTCATGTACTGCTGCATGGACTCGACGGGGATGTTGCTCAAGCTGACCGGCAGGTGAAGGCTGCCCTCGTAACCCTCGGCGGTCATCTTGTCGACGGCGTAGGTGCCCTCGATGAGAAGTAGCTCGCCGCCATCGTCCACCTCGAGGTTCGCGGTGAAGGTGAAGCCGTCCAGATTGAAGTCCACCGCGTCGCCTTCGCCCGTATCGGCGACGAAGACGCGCACCTGCTGGGTGGTCCACGCAGAGTCGCCGATCCACACATCTTCGGTCAGCTGTGTGTTGTGGCCCTCCACGCGCGTCTCGTCGACGCTTACGATGCTGGCGTCGCCCACCGTCACGGCAAAGGACGGCATCGTCCCTTCGTAGTCGACCTCGCCCGACACGGTGTCCAGGAGCCCGGCGAGTTCGAAACCCAAGAACTGCACTTCACCCGCTTCGCCCTCTTCCTCGATGGGGAACCGAAACGCAGGGACATCGACGTCGAAGGCGACGGACTGATCGAAGCCGATGCGCATCGACGCGCTGACCTGCTCGTTCATCTCGAGGTCCGGGAGCTTCTCCTTGAAGGCGCTGTCCTGCAGGGTGGCGACCGCCGAGGCGGCGCCGAGCGCCAACCCGTTCTGGAACAGCAGGGTGCCGTGGGCGACGTCGAGATCCAGTTCGACCGGCTGCAGTAGCGACGATCGCACATCGGCGAAGGCCGCCACTGCCTGGGGATCCTGGGTGGCCGCCGCGGCAGCGGCGCGCTCTGCCAGTACCGCATCGATGTAGTCCTCGCGCGCCTGCACCACGATGCGTCCCGTAGCGCCGAACCAACCGCGGTCGTACTCCGCCAGGCGCACGCTGGCGACCGGGTTGTCCGTCGCCTCGGCCAGGGCGATCTGCATTTGTTCCTCCACCTCCGGGCCGATGAGCGCCGGTGGCACGGCGATGATGGCCGCAACGGGTAGGGAGGCGATGAGCAGGATTCGGGTGAGGTTCATCGGGCGTTCGCTTCGCGTCAGCAGTGGGAGCGGCGACGGTAGCAGATGTTACCGCATCGCGTCATGGTCCCTGCGCGGGTTTGCAGCAGCGAAAGTCGGTCAGGAAATCTGCTGATCAGCGGCGGGGCGCTACTCGTCCCAGGTGTCCCAGCGCTCGCGCAGTTTGGCCATGCCGGCCAGCACGATCTCCTCCAGCACGTCGAGATCGATATCCGCCAGCTTGTTGACGTACAGGCAGGACTTACCCAGCTTGTGCTTGCCCAGGCGTGCCAGCTTCTCGCTCATGCCCTCGAACTCGTAGCCGGGCATTATGTAGAGGGAAAGACTCTGCTTGCGCGGGCTGAAGCCGGTCATCAGGAACTCCCCCTCGCGGCCGCTCTCGTAGGTGTAGGCGTAGCGGCCGTAGCCGACCATGCTCGCGCCCCACATCTTCGCCTTCATGCCCGTGACGCGAGCGAAGAATTCCAATAGGGCGTGGGCATCTTCGCGCCGACGCGCCGGCTCGACCGCGCCGATGAAGCCCTCGACGTCAGCGTCGTTGGCAACGGTCTTGTTCTTTGCTTTCGCCATGGGTGCGTGCCTCCTTGCAAATCGGCTGACCCGCAGGTGCGCCGGTCAGCAACGCCAACGCTGATGGTGCCACAGGCGATGGCAGGCGCTGGAAGTTATCCGCGGTGCATGGTTGCGGTGCGCAACGGACGGGGCACGAGAGGCACGTGTCACCAATTGAAACAGCGATTTACCGCTGGACGCGCTACATTAGCTCTCGGACTCGAGAAACTGGGCAAGGGAGAGCCCTATGCAAGCATCGTCCGAGAGCGCCTACGCGCGCGAGGAGCGCAGCAGTACGCGTCGCTACCATTTGCGCTCGCCAACGCCCGCCGCGTTACCCCTGTGGTGGTGGGGCCTGTTCCTGCTGGCGTTGTTGCTGTTCCTGTTCGCCACCTTGAGTACGGCTCGGCAGGTCGAGCGCGACGTGGCCCGCGAGGCGCAGGCGCAACTGCAGAGCGCCGGCGTGGAGGTGCTCGCCAGCGAGGCCAACGGTCAGCGCGTGGCCCTGACCGCCATCGGCCCCGAGGAGGCGGTCGAGCGCTACGAGTGGATGGCCGAGTCCGCCCGATGCGATACCTGGGCCGGCCGCCTACGCTGCCCAACCCTCGCGAGCGTGAGCCTGCAGGCGCCCGCGGCGCTCCCCAAAGTGCCCCCAGCACCCGCCCCTGTCCTCGAACGAGACCAGGCGCCGGTCGCCTACAATTTCCGGATTCACAAGTCTGAGGATGCCCTGCGCTTGGAAGGGCAGGTGCCGAGCGAGGCGGTTCGCGCCGCGCTCGTCAGCGCGGCGGCGGCGCATGCCCCGCGGGTGGTGGATGAGCTGCGCGTGGTGTCCCCGGCCGCCGAGCAGGACGATCCGCCCACGCAGGCGGCCGCCAGCGCCGCGCTCTCCGTACTCGCCGGTCTTCTTCGTGGTGAGGCCCATTGGCTCGACGGCAAGTTGAGTATCGCCGGCATCGTGGCCGAGGCGGACCAAGCCGCCGCGACCCTCGCGTTCAGCCAAGTGGGTGATGCGGTGCCGACCGGCCACCTCTGGTTGCAGGTGGCTCGAGATGCCCTCGACTGCAACGCCACCTTCGTTGCGTTGCTCGACGATACGACGATCCACTTCGCTACCGGCAGCGCCACGATTCCGAGCGAGGACGATGCGCTGCTGGCCGCCTTGGCCAATCTCGCCAACCAGTGTCCCGGCGCGCTGTTGGTGGAAGGGCATACGGACAACGTCGGCAACGCGCAGGACAACCAAGTCTTGAGCGCCGCCCGGGCGGGCGCTGTGGTGACGGCGTTGGTGGATCTCGGCGTGGATGCCGTGCGCCTGGAGAGCGAGGGCTTCGGCGAGTCATCACCCGTTGCCAGCAATGAATCCGCGTCTGGAAGGGCGCTGAACCGGCGCATCGTGGTGCGCCTGCGCGACTCGAGCGCTAGCACACCGTAAGGGGATGTAACGAGATGATCTACCTGCTCGCAAAATTCACTGTCATCTACCTCCTGGTGGCGCTCATCGCGTTTCTCCTCGGCTACTGGTGGTGTCGCCGTCGCTTCGTCGACTACACGGAGCACCACGCGCAACTGAGCGAAGCCCTGGCCGATCGGGGGCGCCTGGTTGGCGAACTACAGGGGCAGCTCAAGGCGCTGGAGCAGAACGTACCGAACACGCTGGTTAACCGCTTGACGCCGCTGATGCCGAGCGTAGACCTGGCCCCGCTCGAGGACGGGGTGGGCGATCTGCGTCAGGAGGTGGACCAGTTGCGACCCGCGCTGGCGCCGATCGAAGCGCACGTGAGCGCCCTGCGCACGCGGGTGGACGAGGTGGAGCAGCGCTTGGCGCCCACGGTGGCACCGCTGGAGGAGTCCCTGCGCGCGCTAGATGCGCGCGTCGCGGCCTTGCCGGCGCCACCGCCGCCCCCCAACCTGCGCCCGCTGCAACAGGGCTTGGACGCCTTGGGGGAACAGGTGGCGTCGCTGCCGGCGCCGGAGCCGGTGGATCTGTCCTCCGTGCACGAGGGCATCGCCTCCCTGTCCGCGCTGATTCACGCGTTGCCCGCGCCCAAGGAGGTGGATCTGCAGCCGCTCGGGTCGGCGGTCGAGGCCGTCTCCGCGCAGGTGAAGGCGCTGCCCGCACCGGAGTCGGTGGACTTGAATCCTCTCCACGCGGCCATCGAACGGGTTGGCGAACTGGTGGCGGCGCTGCCCGCGCCCGAGCGCGTCGATCTCGATCCCGTGCGGGGAGGCATCGACCGGGTCGCCGCCCTGGTGGAGGCCTTGCCGGCGCCCGAGCGGGTGGATTTCGCCCCGGTGCAGGCGGATGTCGAGCGGGTGGCGAGCCTGGTCGGCGCTCTCCCAGCCCCACAACACGTGGACCTCGCTCCGCTGCACGGTGCCGTCGAGCGGGTAGCGAGCCTCGTCGAGGCGCTGCCGACGCCCCAGCAGGTGGACCTCGCGCCCGTTCGCTCGGGGCTGGAGCACCTCACGCAGTTGGTGCAGGCCCTGCCCGCGCCCGAGAGCGTGGATCTGCAGCCCTTGCACGCCGAGGTGAACCGGTCCATCGCCCTGATCGAGGCGCTCCCCGCCCCGCGCGAGGTCGACCTCAGCGCCGTGTTCGAGGAGTTCTCTCGCCTGGACACCGCGCTGCGCACCTTGCCGATTCCACCCGCCGTGAACTTGAAGCCCTTGCAGGGGGAGGTGGAGAGGCTCTCGCAGGTGATCGATGCCTTGCCGGCGCCACCGGCGCCTGTCGATCTGTCCGGCATCGTCGCCTCGCTGGCCACGCTCCAAGCACGGGTGGATGCGTTGCCCACGGAATTCCCCGAGGCACCGGACCTCAGCGAGGCCATCGTTCAGCTACGAGAATTGATCACCGAGCGCTGCCAGCCGGCGGCGCCGCGAGCGCCGGCTCCGCGGGAGGAGCAGGCGGCCCGCGCGGAGGCCCGCCTGCTGAGCGCGGCGGACTTCGGTGCACCCGACGAGCTGCAGCGAATCTCCGGTGTTGGCCCGGTGCTCGAGAAGCTCCTGCACGGGCAGGGGGTGTTCTACTTCTGGCAGATCGCCGCCTGGGGTCCGCGGGATGTCGCGTTCGTGGACTCCTTGCTGGAGGTCTTCCAGGGCCGCATCGAACGCGATGAGTGGGTAGCGCAAGCGGCTGAGCTGATGCGTGAGCCTGGTGCGGCTAAGGCGCCCGAGGACCATCGCGCCTGAGCCTTCGCGATGGCGCGACTGTCTCGGCACGCCGCCGATGCCGGACGCCTTACCGCTGAGGCATCACGGCTTGGCGAGCGCTGCGCTGCCTGCCGCCGCGAAGCGAGCCAGGTAGTCCGCGCGCTCATCCTCGCTCATCGTGCACATCTGTTCGGCGAGGGCGAACCGTAGGCTGGCGTCGTCGTAGGAGGAGAGGCTGCTCGCCACGTCGGCGCTGGTGGCAGTTTGCGGATCCAGGCCGTAGCGTTCCACCACCGCAGCGTAGAGCGCCTTCGATTCGGGCAAGGCGTACGCCGCCGTGTGGTATCCATCGGGGAGCACTGCTGCTTGCGCGTCGATCCACTCGACGCGTTCGAGAATCCATCCCAGGCAGTCGGCGAAGGCCGTTCGCGAACGCGGGTCGAGCTGTGCCCAGTGGTGCTCTGCCGCTGCGCGTCCGCTCTCGATCTGCTCCTGCTCGAAGTAGGGCGCGAGGGCGCGCAGCGATTCCAGCATCGCCGCCACCTGCGCGGCACCATAGCGCTTCTCGAGCGCGTCCACTTGCCTCGCCAGCCGTTCGTCCGGGGCATCGTCGACGGGCGTGGCTGGGGGTGTCGCCATCCCCGCTTGCGCCGCCGGGTTGGGGGCGTTGCCTTCTTGCGGCGATTCGGCGCACGCGAACAGGAGTATCGTGAGCGTTGCCATGCCCCACCGCGACGCGGCTCTCGCCTCGAGCCATGATACTGATGCGCGTGTTAGCCTTGGCGATCTGTGTTGCATTCCACGCTTAGCCGAGGTGAACCGTGAAGATTGCCATTGTCGTTGGTCACAATGCTGTTGCCAAGGGCGCTCGTGCCAAGGCGCCGCTCAGCGTGCAGGAGTTTGACTACAACAACGAGATCGCCGATGCGATGGTGCAGCTCGTGCGCCGTCCCCTGCGAGCGAAGAAGTTCAATCGCATCCGAGCCGCCAGCTACTCGCGTGAAATCGACGCGGTCTACGCCGAAGTCGATCGCTACGCGGCGGATATCAGCATCGAGCTGCACTTCAATGCCGGCCCCTCGAGCGCCACGGGCACGGAGACCTTCTCCAGTGGCTCCACGGGCTCCCTGGCCCTCGCCCAGCATGTGCAGGAGGCAATGCTGAGCACCCTCGAGCGGCGTGATCGCGGGGTGAAGATCCTGAGCAGGACCGATCGTGGTGGGCGCAGCCTTCACGCCGGCCTCGCCCCGGCGATCCTGGTCGAACCCTTCTTCGGCTCCAATAGTGGCGATTGCCGGGCTGCCAACGGCCTCGGTGCCGAGGGCATGGCCCGCATGTACCTCGATGGCATTCGCCGTTACGCGGATCTACCCGAAGTGACCGGCCTCGGCGAGGACGGTGACGCAAGGGAAGCGGCCTTCCTCGTGGACGTGGACATCGTCCACTCCAATCTCACGCGGCAGGCCTTCTTCACCCGCAACAGTGCGGCCTTCAAGGCGATCATCGGCGCGATCAACGACAAGCTCGCGGCCGAGCAGCACGGCGAGCAGATCAACCCGCTTACCCTCGAGGATGCCTACGCGTTGATGAGCGCGCAGATCGGCACCCGCGGATCCAAGGTCGACGCGCGCTTCGCGCATGAGCAAGGCAACCGCGGCCTGTTGCCCCTGCCGGCCAATCTGGGCTTGTGGAACGGCCCGTCCTCCCTGAATCTCGGCGCGAGCATGACGCCGGAGCGCAACGTGAAGGAGTACCTTCTCTACCTTGCGAACCTCAAGAACAAGGACGTCGGGCGAGACTTCTGGGGCGGGTCGCTCTATCGCGACCTGTTCACCCAGGAGGTGGTGGCGGGCAACCGGCGCAAGCAAACCGCCCTGCTGGCGGCGATCGTGCACGGCTATTTCGACACGGGCAACTACCACTTAGGGCTGCCCTACGGTGAGCTGTCGCGGCGGGTAGTCGCGGCGGATAAGGACTCCGCGCCGCTCCTGGAACTGCTGGATGAGCTCGGCTACCAGGACCTGGTCCGCGACCCGGCCGTGGTGGATGAGCGGATCGCGCAGCTCAAGTCGGGGCTCGCGCTCAGTCGCGCCTAGCACTACGTTCCGGCGTACGGGCCTACCACGTAGAGCAGCACGGAGAAGACGTGGCAAATGCTGCCGGCCAGTACCAGCACGTGCCAGATGGCGTGGTGGAAGCGCAGGGAGTGCCACATGTAGAACACCACCCCGAGCGTGTAGAAGACGCCACCCGCCGCCAGTAACGCCATGCCCGCGGTGGGCATGGCGGCGATCAACGGCTTGATCACGATCAACACCAGCCAGCCCATTACCAGGTAGAGACCGAGCTGCAAGGTACGCCCTCGGCTGCGCAATACCGCCTCGAGGGTGATGCCCAGCACGGCCAGGCCCCAGATGACGCCGAAGATGGACCATCCCCAGGCGCCCGGCACCTTCACCAGGGCGTAGGGGGTGTAGGTGCCGGCGATGAGCAGGAAGATCGCCGAATGATCCAACACCTCGAAAACGCGCTTGGCAGATCCCTTAGGTAAGGCGTGGTAGAGCATCGAGGTGCCGTAGAGGACGATGATCGTCGCCCCGTAGATGCTGGCAGCCACCACGGCGGTCGGCGTCGCAAAACGCGCGGCGAACACCACGAGAAGCACCAGCGCGGCGATGCCCAGGAGCAGTCCGAGGCCGTGGGTCAGGCTGTTCGCCACTTCCTCGGCGACGGTGTAGCGGGCCGCCTCCGCGCCGAGGCCGTCTTCAACGCTGTCCATATCAGTGCTTCGAAGCCCCTGACGCGCCGATGCCCGTCTGGGCGCGGACGAACTGGTCCTCGAAGCCAGCACGATCCATCGCGGCGCGCGCTGAGTTGTCGGTGATCGACACCAGCCAGGTAACCAGGAAGGCGGCCGTCACGGAGAACAGGGCCGGGTAGCGGTAGGGGAACACCGGCTCATCGAAGCCGAGCACGGACACCCACACCGTCGGCCCGAGGACCACCAGCGCCAGCGCCGTGACCAACCCGGTGACCCCGCCCACCAGGGCGCCCCGGGTGGTGAGCTTGGACCAGAACATGGAGAGGAACAGGACCGGGAAGTTCGCCGACGCGGCGATGGCGAAGGCCAGTCCCACCATGAAGGCGATGTTCTGCTGCTCGAAGAGTATGCCGAGGCCGATGGCGACGAAGCCGAGCACCACCGTGGCGATGCGCGAGACGCGCACCTCGTCCTTCTCGTCTGCGTTGCCGTGCTTGATCACGGACGCGTAGAGATCGTGGCTGATCGCCGAGGCGCCGGCGAGGGTCAAGCCCGAGACCACGGCGAGGATGGTGGCGAAGGCGACGGCGGAGATGAAGCCGAGGAAGAGTGAGCCGCCCACCGCATCGCTCAAGTGGATGGCGGCCATGTTGGTGCCGCCGATGAGCCCGTTGCCGTCGAAGTACTGCGGGTTGCCCATCACCAGCACGATGGCACCAAAGCCGATCACGAAGGTGAGGATGTAGAAATAGCCGATGAACCCGGTGGCGTAGAACACGGACCGGCGCGCTTGCTTCGCATCGCCGACGGTGAAGAAGCGCATTAGGATGTGGGGCAGGCCGGCGGTGCCGAACATGAGCGCAATCCCCAAGGAGATGGCCGAGATCGGATCGGAGACGAGGCCGCCCGGCTCCATGATCGCCTGACCCTTCTCGTGGATATTCACCGCTTCGGCGAACAGGGCCTCCGGTGAGAAGCCGTACTTCCACAGCACAGCGACCGCCATGAAGGTGGCGCCCGAGAGCAGCAGGCACGCCTTCACCACCTGCACCCAGGTGGTGGCGATCATGCCGCCGAAGGTCACGTACACCACCATCAACACGCCAACCACCACCACTGCGTAGGTGTAGGGCAGGCCGAAGAGCAGTTCGATGAGCTTGCCGGCGCCGACCATCTGCGCGATCAGGTAGAGGGCCACGGTGGCCAGCGAGCCCGCCGCAGCGAACACGCGGATGTCCCCCTGGCGCAGGCGGAAGGAGGCGACGTCGGCGAAGGTGTACTTGCCGAGGTTGCGCAGGGGTTCGGCGATGAGGAACAGGATCACCGGCCAGCCGACCAGGAAGCCAATGGAGTAGATCAAGCCGTCGAAGCCGGAGGCGTACACGAGGCCGGAGATGCCCAGGAACGACGCGGCGGACATGAAGTCGCCGGCGATGGCGAGCCCGTTCTGAAAGCCGGTGATGCCCCCGCCGGCGGAGTAAAAGGCGGCTGCCGATTGGGTCTGGCGCGCGGCCCAGTAGGTGATCCCCAGGGTGAAGAGGACGAAGGCCAGGAACATGGAAATCGCGGCCACGTTCACCGGCTGACGCTCGCCCTCCACGGCGATCTCCGCGGCCTGTGCCGCGAGGGGGCTGGCGCCTAAGGCGAGCAGCGCGATGAGCAGCCCGATCAGTTTGAGCGGCCGCATCAGTCGCGCACCTTGTGCAGGGCGCGGGTGAGCTGATCGAACTCCGCGTTGGCCCGCGCCACGTACACGCCCGTGAGCACAAAGGCCGAGAAGATCACGGCGAGACCGACGGGAATGCCCAAGGTCATCACCCCGCTGCCGAGGCGGGTGCCGAACACGCCGGGGGCGAAGGCCACCACCAGCACGAAGCTGAAGTAGATGGCGAACATGATGAGCGTCAAGCGCACGCTGAGGGCTCGCCGTTTCTCGACCAGTTCGCGGAAGCGCGGGTCCTGACGGACGGCATTCAAGTCGGGCGTTGGCTGCGCTGGGGGCATCGTGCGTCGCACTCCATCAATGAACGTAAGGCCCGGCATTCTGACCAATCCGCGCGGACCGATCCAACCACCGGCTCGCACTACACCGTGGATATGCGCACTACGTTGCCCATCGCCCCCGATTCGATGCACCATCAAGTGCTCGCCACCATGGGCAAGCCCGGTCGATGACTCAACTACTGTTCTATCGCGAATCTCCCGCCAACGGCGGCATTGTCTTGGCGCCGCCGCGCCTGGCGCGCTACGTGGCGCGCATCCACGATGCCATCAACAGCTCACGCACCTGGGCGGAGTTCCGCGTGGCGCTGCCGCCGGGCGAGTACGTGGCGATCATGGGCTACATGGTCCAACACGGCGCCAGCATGAAGGGCCTGCCGGCGCCCAACGCCCCCTTCAATCCCGAGCTGTTGCCCGGCTACGTGGAGGGGGACTACCCAATGTGGTTGCAGCAGGAAATGTCGAACTATCTCGACATGCTCGTGCTTGACGTGGTCGAGCGCGTGGCGATCCTGGAGTCGACGCCGGCGAACGGGACCTACCTGTTCATCCCCCCAGCCGCGATCGATCAGCTCGAAGAGGAGCTCGCCGAGCTCGGCTACGAGCTCGAGTACGCCTCGGACCTGAGTTTCTACTGAGCGCCCATCGGCGGCACCAGCGGACCTAGCATCTGCTCGCGATAGGCGCTGACCGGTAAACCGCCGCGGGCCACCATCGCATCGAGATACTCGCGAAGGTCGAACCCCTCGCCGAGGGCTTCGCGCACCTCGGCGTAGAGCGCCTGGTGCTGCTCGTAGCCCAACCAGTAGCTGGTCAGCTGCGGGCTGGTAGTGATCGCTCGGTTCCACATGTTGGCGGCGAAGTGCGCTTCCTGCAGGGCTTGCTCCTGGACGAAGCGGATCACCTCCTCGCGGGTGACCTCGCTGGTGTGCACCCGGATGTCGACGATCGTGCGCGCGATGTTCTCGATCTGCTTCTTCAGGTGCGCGAGGCGATCGAGGGCATCTCCCCAGCCTTCGTCGAGCATCAGGCGCTCACAGAAGGTGCCCCAGCCCTCCACGTAAACGCCATCGCCGAACAGGGCCCTCACCTTGCGTTCCTGTTGGGCAGCAATCTTGCCCTGCAGGTAGTGGCCGGGGATCATCTCGTGGGGGGTGATCATGCGGTTGAAGTGGTCGTTGAAGTCGCGGAAGAACGCCTCGCGTTGGGCGTCGTCGAGCTGTGGTGGTGGGGTGGGGAGGTAGAACAGGGTGTCTGCGTCCGGCGCGTAGGGGCCGGCGGCGTACACACCGCCCACACCCTGGCCCGCGAAGTAATCCGGGGAGCGCCGGGTCTGCACGGTCAAGGGATCGGGGAGGGTGATGAGGGCGCGCTCGCGTACCCATTGCTCGCTCTCCTCGAGCATGCGGATGAAGTCGTCGACGAACTCCTCCACGGTGCTGGCGTGATCATCCCCCACGCGGCGGAAGAGGGCGCGGACCACCTCGATATCGTCCGCGGGCGGGTCACCGCGCATGACCTCCGACCACACCTGGCGGCCGAAGGCGGCAGTCTCCGCGCGCTTGGCCACCAGGGCCGCATGGGCTTGGGCGAGCACGTCGGCGGGCGAGGTGTGGCGGCCGGAGAACAGGGCGAGCTTGCGCGCGTAGGCGTCGGCGCCGAGACGCACGCTGCCCGTGGCGACATCGCTCAGGGAGTCCAGGTAGTCGGCGAAGTAGGTGAGCGCACCCGCCGCCGTGGCCCCGGCGGCCCGTGCTTCGTCCTCCAGCGCGGGCGCTTGCGCCGCCGCGATGCGCACCAACCCGTCAGCGTAGAAGGTGGCAGCGCGACGGGTCTGTCGGGTCGCCGATGCCAGCCATTCGGGCGGGATGTCCTCGGGTTGGGTGGCAAGGGCGGCGCGCGCGGCGGCGACCAGCCGCGGCATCTGCCGCGCCCGCGCGTTCGCAGCGGTGAGACGCTCCTGCGCCGGTCGATCTTCGCGCACGGTCAGGAACACCACGGCGTTAGCCATGCGTCCAGACCAGAACAGGGGGTTGCGTTGCGGCTCGCGCTGATCCACCCAATCGAACAGGACCCGCTCGATGCGCCGTCGCAGCAGCTTCGCGTCCTCCCGGTCGTCGAAGGAGAGGCTCTGCGGTTGGGCGAGGAGGGCGTCCAGGGCCGCGCCAGTGCGGCGGTTGACGGCAATCCACGCCGCGCGACTGTCCCGATCGAGGCGGTCGAGCTCCGCGTCATGCTCGTGGCGACCGGCGCTGGTGGCGCGGATGGGGAAGGTTTCCAACCACGTTTCCAGGTAGGCCTCGACGATGGTCGCGACAGGGCTGGTCGTGGGCTCCTGCGCCTGGGCGCCGGCCACGTGGAACAGGGCCACGCTCAGCAGCAGGGTCAGGAGCGATCGGCGGACGGGCGATGGGGACAAGGTGATCTCCAGCGACGGGCAGCGAAACGATGCTCGCAGCTCTACCAGCCGCTGAAGATCCTGGCAAGGCGCTACGGTCGATCGGTCACTCGTCGAACACCCAGTCCGGGCACGAGCTGTCCAGGTCCGTGCGGGCGCGGGCCTGGCCGTCGTCGCTGATCATCAGCATGTACCCGTGCGGACCGCCGTAGGCGATCATCGGCAGCGGTTGCTGCGGGTCGTGGAAGCGCATGTCATGGCCGATGTCCTCGTTGGTGAGGTCCGGGGCGTAGAACATCACATGGGGCGGGAAGAACCCGAGGGTGCCCGTCTGGCGGTTCACGGGGCGGTTGTAGCGGCTCAGCATGTAGGCCACGCCGGGGCGATTGACCCGCTGGAAGCGTCCGCGAGCAAAGCCCTCGCGCACCTCTGCGCGCACCGCCTCGACCGATTTGCCCGCCAACAGGGACTCACCGACCCAGCGCACCTTTGGGAGGATCGTGCGGGTGCCCTCAGCGTCGTAGCAGGTGGGCTTCAGCACGCGCGGGTCGTCGCGATTGACGATGCAGGTGAAGTGGTTTCGTGCTGGCCGGATCTCCTGGAACCCGGTCTCGGTCAGGATCCACACCCCAGCGTGATCTCGCAGATGCGCCGGCGCGGCGCTGATCGCAAGGGATGTCTCGCACGCTGCAGTCAAGAGCGGCACGGGGCTGGCAGCGGCGTTGGCGGTGCCGATGCAAGCCCACACTCCTAATGCGATCACCAGGTAAAAGGGGATGATGGAATCATGGGAGCGGCCGTCGCCCGGTAGCGGGGACGGCGCTGCAGGGGCGGTTGGATGCATCGTCGAACTCCTTGAGGCTGGGGTCACACCCTAGAAAGGCCGAAGGTCATCCGGAAGGGCCAATGGCGAGCGCGTTGGCTGGACCAACTGCTAGGCGCGACCGCTGGGCGCCTGCCCGCGGCGACCGCCCGCAAAAGGAGAACCAGGCCCGGACCGCCCACTCCCACGCCCTCTATTCTCTACAGCCTTTCGACATAAGTGGCAGTGATGGGCAAGGCCGATAGACGAAAAACCAACAAGCCGTCCCGCAGCGGTCGTCGCCCGTCCGCCAGCGCCAAAAAACCGGCGGGTGGGGCCTCGATGGCGAGCGCCCTGCACCAGATGGAAACAGGCCAATACGAACTCGCGCTGCAGACCCTGGAGCAACTTCACCTCAAGCGCCCGGACAGCGCCATCACCCTGAGGAAGATCGCCGAGTGCAAGACTGCGCTCAACCGCTTGGTCGAAGCGCAGAAGTGGTGGCAGCGTGCATGCGAGGCAGCACCGGACGATGCTGATGCCTGGTTTGGCTTCGCCACCTGCCTGCGCGTTCTCGGTCGCCACGAGCAGGCGCGTGAGGCCTTGTGCCACACCGTCGACGTGGAGCCCGCCCACGCCGACGCCCTCATCGCGCTGTTCTACGCCGACGAGAAGCGCCAGCGACACGACGACATGGGGCGCTGGCTAGCGAAATTGATCGCCTCGCATCCGGCGCATCCAATCCGGCACTTCCTGCAGGCGTTGTTGCTCGAGCGACGCGGCGAGCGAGGCGAGGGATTGCAGGTGCTGCAAGCGGCCCCACGGCCATCGGAGCAGGAGGTGTTCTACCCTCGCTGGGCCCACCTCTACGGTCGCTTGCTGGAAGACTCCGGCCACCACGCGGAGGCCTTCGATGCGCACGCGTCGGCCAACGCCTACCACCTTCGCAACAACGCAGGGCTCGGCCGCAAGGCGGGCGCCTACCTGGCCAAGGCCCAGGGTCTGTTGGGTGGGCTCGCGGGCGATGACTATTCCCACTGGGCGCGCGGCGAAGCACCCGGCGAACCCCAGGTGGCCTGGCAGGTGGGCTTCCCCAGATCCGGTACCACGCTGCTGGATCAGGTGCTCGACAGCCATCCGAACATCACCGTCGTCTCTGAGGCGGATACGCTCTCGAGCCTCATCGCGATCCTCGACCAACTGCCGGGCGGCTACCCAGCCTGCCTGGATCGGCTCGACGACGATCTCGCCGAGAAGCTTCGGCCGATCTATCTCTCGACCCTCGCACGCTACAGCGGACCGCCTCGCGATGGGCACGTGTACGTGGACAAGAACCCCCTGTGGACGCTCCACCTGCCGCTTCTGGCCCGCTTGATGCCCAAGGCCCCCGTGCTCGAATCGCGGCGCCACCCGGCGGATGTGTGCCTCAGCGCCTTCACCCAGCATTTCGGCCTGAACGACGCTATGTCCTGTTTCCTCTCGATGGACAGCACGGTCGAGCTCTACAACACGGTGATGGACTGCGGCGAGCGATTCGCTCGCCTGTTGCCGTTCCAGCGCCGCCACGTGGTGCGCTACGAGGACCTCGTCAGCGATCTCGAGACGCAGGCGCGCGCGGTCCTCGCCTTTCTCGGTTTGCCCTGGGACCCCGCCGTCCTCGACTATCACCTTCACGCGTCCCAGCGTGGGATTCAGACGGCGAGCTTCGATCAGGCGGTGAAGCCGGTGTACGCAAGCGCTGTCGGCCGTTGGCGTCACTACGCCCCTTCGTTGGCGCCTTGGCTGCCCGCCCTGGACCATCATGCGCAGCGCCTTGGCTACTCGCTGAGCGAGACCGACAGCCTGGTCGCCTAACGCCAAGTGTGAGCCGGGTCGTTCGCCGCGCGTGGCAATGACGCTACCTTCCGATCCCGATACAAGCTGTCGAGGTGTCCTCATGCTGTGGCAAGCAAAGCTCCGCGCTTTTCTCGTACATCTGGCCCTGAGCACGCTCGTGGTCGGGGCGGTGCTCGCGCTGGCGGTAATCGCCTGGTATCCCCACCCCTACTTCCGGGCGATGGACGCTTGGACGGTGGTGAAGATGCTGATCCTGGTCGATCTCGTGCTCGGCCCCTTGCTCACGCTCATCGTCTTCGACCCGGCCAAGCGCAGCCTGCGCTTCGACCTGACGGTGGTCGCCCTGGTGCAGGTCACCGCCCTGTCCTACGCCAGCCTTACCCTTTATCAGGAGCGCCCCTACTTCGTGGTGTTCTCCGGCGATCGCTTCGAGGTGCTCGCCTATCGCGATGTCGATTTGAGCGAGCTGAAAGACCCGGCCTTAGCCCGCAAGCCTTGGCGTGGGCCGCGGCTGCTCGTGGCGCCCCTCCCGGAGGATCCGGTCGAGCGCAGGGGGTTGGTTGCCGCGATGCTCATGGGCGAGCGCCCGTCTCTGCACTTCGATCCCGCATTCTGGCAGCCCTACGAAGACCGACAGGATCTGATCGCTTCGCAAATACGATCGGTGCAGGCCCTGGCGGAGGCGGACGCGCAGGCCGCACGCCAGATCGAGCGTGTATCGCAGCAGCTGGGCGACAGCGACCGCTTGGGCTATCTGCCACTCACGGCACGGGGGCGAGACATGGAGCTACTGCTCGATCGGCAGGACGGTCGGCCGGTGGCGGTGGTGGTGGGTGCCGATTCGACCGTCGCCACGGCTGCGGTGAGCGAAGAGCAGCCCTGAGCGCGCGCAGGGTGGGCGCTGTGCGCTAGGCAGCAGCCTTAGAGTCACCCGCGAAGCTGCCCACGAGACCCGCCGTGAAGGCTACCAGCCAACCGAGCGTGATCGCGGCCAGGCCGTCGCCCATGGACAGGCCGAAGAGCACCTCGGGCGTCTCCCCACACGTGGCTTGCACGCGGAACAGCATCGGCAGCCACTCATCCAGGGGCGCCCACTGCGGGAACTGGG
>JBCBZW010000088.1 GCA_039815145.1 Pseudomonadota bacterium | reverse complement strand
GCGTCGATCGGCTCCGCCGTGTGGTCCGCCTACCTCGTCGACGGCGATCTCTCCCACGAGATCGACGCGCGCGAGAAGCCCGAGGACTGGCCCACGGGCTACTTCGCCATGAACAGCAAGCGCCCCTACGACCCGAACAAGCCAGAACCCATGGGCGAGGTGCACCTGATCAACGAGGGCCTGCGAGACTGGGCTTACGAGCTCACCAAAGACCTCGACCTGCCCGACACCGAGGCCCTGCAGGAGACGCGCGCGCTCTACACCGAGCACGACAAGGCACGCCTGCCGCCCTTCGTGACCCGCGGCGGCCACATCGCCGCCATGACCTTCTGGCACGGCACCCTGCTCAACCAATGGGCCAACGACTGGGTGTCCTACTGGTCCGATGGCAACGCCGATTTCGTGACCTCCGCCATGGAGGACACGGGCACCTTCCAGGCGATCCGCTACCTGCACGAAATCGATCGCGTCGACAAGCACCGCTTCATGGTGCTGCGCACGGGCAGCAACTACACCATGCCGCCCCCGGGCGTGAGCGCGGCGGACAACCTCCTGCGCGAGAACGAAGGCTACGCAGGGTTGATCGCCTCGCTCGAGTCGCTGTACCTGGTGGGCGGTACGGTGATCGACGAGATCGTCCAGCACTGGGACCGTTACGAGGACGAGGTCCCCGGCGCCCCCTGATCCCACCGGCAGAATGGGCCTCCGGCGCTGGGTTACTGAGCGCACAGCGCAGCGCGCGAGACACCTCGGCGCTGCGCCCCTCCCTCAGTCAGCGTCACCCGCGGCGTCCGGCCCATGCAGCGAGGGGTAAACCCACCACCAGGGATAGGCAGTCTCGCCCAAGATCAGCTCCGCCAACGCCGGAAAGATGATCTCGGCGCGCACGCTGTTGGCGAGCATGACCAGGCAACGCTCAGCCTGCGCTTGGCAGATGACGAGGTTGGCGGTCCAGGGGTTGTGACCACCCTTGGCAAACGCCGGTCCATTCTGGCCTTTCCATACCTCGATACCTAACCCTGCCGCTAGCTGGCTCTCTTCACCACCGCTCACGTGCGTCGCGTGCATCTGCACCGTGGGGAACTTCTGCTGGGTTCGGATCGGGAACTGCGCCCGCACCCATTCCGCGCGCATCTCCTCGGACAAGCGCTCGCCGGCAAACATCGCCTGCCACAGTTTGGCCTGATCGGCGATCGTCGTGTCCATGGAACCCGAAGCGCTCACATTGCTGCGCTCATCATGGGGCTCGAAGCTGCCGTCCATGGCGTAGCCGTCGGCCAGGTTGTCAGCGAAACTCTCCCGCCATTGCATGTCCGTATGGATCAAACCGAAGGGCTCGAAGACACGCTTGCGCATCTCCTCCTTGATATCGAGGCCCAGCCCGTACTCGAGCACGCGCTGGAGCACCCAAAAGCCCTCGCCCGAGTAGGCGTAGTGCGTGCCGGGGGCGAAGTGGAAGCGTGGCTGGCGGTCGGGCTCCAGGTATCTCAGGTTCGAAAGACCCGTGCGGTGGGAGAGGATGATCCTCGGCGTCAGTGCTCGCCAGGTGTCGTCGCCGGCGAAGGCGCGGTACTCCTTGTACTCGGAGAGGGGTTTCGCCAGGTAGTCGGCGATCGAGCGATCGAGGTCGAGGAGGCCCTCATCCACCAGTTGCAGCACCATGTAAGCGAAGGCCGCCTTGGTGAGCGACGCGCCGTACATGATCGTGTCCGTTTCCAGGGGCAGACCTCGCGCGAGGTTGCGGTGGCCATAGGCCCCGAGGTGGGTGATTTCACCGTGGTCGATGATGGCGACGGCGAGACCCACCACTTCCTCCCGTGCCATCAAGGCTGTGATCTGGCGATCCAAGGCCTCGCCACCTACGGGCTGTCGCGGCTCGGCAGCGCCGGCGTGGAACGGGAGGTTGAGTAGCAGCAGAGCAGATAGGACCAATGCGCGGTTCATGATTCCCTCCTAGCGCCAGCGCCAGCTGACAAAGAAGCAGCCGAGCCCGGCGAAGAGCAGCGCGAGGCCGGGCACCAACGCGATGCGGTAGGGGCCGACGCGTGGCGCGTCGTAGCCGCCTACCAGCGTCCATGCGCGACGGCCACCCGATGGAAGCGTCTCGATGAAGCGTGGCCCTCGGTAGCGGTCGAAGGACTCGATGCGTTCGTCCACGCGGCCGAGCAGCTCCGGCGCGGAGTCGCCATCCAGGGTCTCGAGCGCGTCCAGCGGTTCGTCCCCTTCCACGACGCCGACGGACTGGTAGGTGAACTGCTGATCGACGCCCCCGTGACCCAACTGGGCGAGTCCTATCAGGGCGCCGCCTAGGGCCAGGGCCACGACGCCGCCCAGCAACCAGCGGCGGCGGCCTGCGTCGGCGCGGGAGCTCTGGGTCAGGATCGCCTCGCGCACCGCCGTGATTGAGCGCAGACGGTCCAGCTCCGCCGGGTACAGGGCTGCTGCCAAGGCCGCCGCGTCCAGCTCGTAAACGCTGACGAGGCGCTGATAGACGTCCTCCGATGGGACCGATTTGCCCGACTCCAGCTTGGAGAGGTACGACTGCTCGATGCCGATCTCGGCGCATGCCTCGGGCTGCGTCCACTCTCGGGCCACCCGCGCCTGCTTTAGTAACTCACCGAATTTCATAGAATTCCTCCTGCCATGGGGCGTATTTTCGGCAGGAATATCAGGAATGCCAGTTGAATACTGAGGAATATTGGCCCCGGGATCTCGGTGCCCTTCAGTGGGTGCCCCAAGGAGGCGACACTTCCGACGCGATACCGTCTCGCGCCGGTGATCCGGGCAGATGCGCCGACGACGCGCGAGTGTGGCTGCTGACTAGGGAAGCTCTGCATAAGTCCGGCCGCCAGCCCTGTGCGTCCAGCGACGTGCGCAGGGGTGGTGGGCGGACTTGTGCAGAGCTTCCCTAGTTCACCGCTGATTCATCGCCCGCTTCGGGCTCGATGACGAGTTCCTCCACCGCGACGCGCCGTTCACTCGAGAGCCGAATCACGATACTCGCCCTTCTCTCCCGCACAGCGCGCTCCAGCTCGCGAGCTTTGTCCTGCTGAACGAAGTAACGGTGGTCATCGAGCACGAAGTCCACCGGCAGGGTGTGTTCGCACTTCGACGTCGACCAGTCCGGCCCCAGTAGGTACACAGGACTGATCCCAGCTTCGGGCGTTCCAGCGCAGGCCTGCGCCGGGTAACCGTCCACCGCGCGGGGAGCGTTCGTGCTCACTCGGTAGAGTAGGTAGCGCCCCCGGATCGGATCGCGAGGGTCAAAGCCCTCGATGGCAATTTGAATCGCTGGCGCCCCCCAGCGGCCTATCTCCGCCAGCGCGATGGACCCGATAAAGCCCAGCAACGGCAGCAGCGCCGCCACCAGGAACAGCGGGGAAAGGGGACGGGCGGCGCTGTCGCCCAACTGATTCAAGGCGTCTCTCCGGCGGGCTTACTCGACCACGCCAACCTCGACCAGAGTAGGGCGCAGGCGCCTAGCGAGACGAGCACGACCCCGGTGACCAGAAGGCTCTCGAACAGCTCGAAGCTTGCCACCACCACACGGATGGCCAGCAAGCCGACGGCGATGCGAGCGCGGCGACCCTCGCCAGACCGATCCGCCACGTAAGCGACCGCCCCCCAGAACAGCACGAAGGACGCGAAGGCGATGAAGGCACCGTAGTCGCTTCGTACATCCAACCCCAACGGAATCAGGGCAAGCACAATCCCCAGGGCCACCAACGCCAGCAGCGTAGGCCGACTGCGCCAGCGCAGCGCGGCGACATCCCTGGGCGTCGCCAGGAGGACCGCACCGCCCATCACCAGGCCGATAGCCCAGAGGATCGGGTGCCCGTCCGACGATCCGAGCGAGAAGAGGCTACCGAATAGGCCAATCAGGTAGAAGTGCAGCCGGTAGAACCCCCCGCCCGCTGCGGCCCGACCGGGTCGCAAGCTGGCGGCGAAGCGCGCTGCTAGTACCCAGGTGAGCCCTCCCAGCACCAGCACCACGGCGATGCTGGCCACCCGCCCCGAGAATTCGAGGCGTTCGTCGACGAAGATGTATAGCGAATTGGATGCGCTCAACAGACTGATGGCCAGTCCGGCGTACCACAGGTAGTTCGCAAAGCGGGTGCGCGCGAAGCTCATGAGCGGTGCGGTGAGCGCGCTCCAGGCGAACATCAGCACCCAGAGCTCACCGTCCTGGGCGTAGATCTGGGACACCAGGGCGAGGGAGGCGAGCGTCAGGCCAAAGGTGATGACAAGCCCAACATCCAACGCGGTACTCGTGCCGTCAGCCCGGCGCACGCGCAGGGTGTAGGCGAACGCCAACAGCAGGAGTACGCCGATAGCGGCGAGCTTCACCGCGCCGCCGAACACATCCCAGTTGTACGCCACCAAGCTGCCGACGCCGCTGACCAGGGTCAGCCCGCCGAGTAGTGCGACGGCACGGGTCGCCGCGCCCCTACGCGTGGCCGGCTCGCGCGCGGACTCGAAGGTGACGATCGCCTGCGCCTGATCGGCACTGATCAGTCCGGCATCCCGCCAGCGTCCGAGGCTCGCCGACAGGCTCGATGGGGTCGATTCCCCTCCCTCAGCCAATTCGATTCTCTCCTGGGGCTCAGTGCGTACCGATTTAAGCCCCAGGCTCTAGGCCAGGTCAAACGGAAAAATTAGGTGCCGCGCGAGTCAGCGCGCTGCTCGCTAGTCGTACAAGGAGTCGACGACCGAATCGAACAGATCCTGGGAGCTCGCCTCACTGGTGCCGCCCGTGTTGTTCACGAACTGCACCACCACCGTATCGATGTCCTCGAAGTAGTAGGCGATGCTCTGGTATCCCGGCAACCACCCCGAGTGACCCACGTTGGCGAACAGATCCAGGTACAGATCGCGTTGAGCATCGCTCAGCAGCGTGCCCGTCGCCAGCGCCCGCAGGAAAGCGCCGGTCTCACCCACCGTCGAGATCATCGACCCACCTGGCACCACGTAGTCCTGAGTGGTTCGATCCACCCCATCCCAGTAGCCGCGCACCAGCAACGACGCATCCACCTCACTCAGTAGCGAGACGGTATTCACCATCCCTAAGGGCGAGAGAATTTCGTTGCGCACGAAGTCGTGGTGGCTGTAGCCGAGCGCCGCGTCGAGGATCATGCCAAGCAGGAGATAGTTGGTGTTGCTGTAGGCGTAGCGCTCATCCGGAGAGAAGTCCGCGGGGTCATCCACCACGAGCGCGAGCAGTGCGTCCAGGTCTGTGTGGGCAACCTCCCAACTGAAACCCGGTTCGCTGTCGAAGTCTGGCACACCGCTTCGATGCTGGAGAAGCTGCCGTAAGTTGATCTGCTGGGCATTCGCCAAGCGGTCACCGAGTGAGGGCAGCCAGAAGGCGACCGTGTCCTCGAGCTGCAACGTTCCCGTGTCGAGGAGTTTGACGGCACTCACCGCGATGAACAGTTTGCTGATGCTGGCGATCTTGAACAGGGCGTCGGCTTTCGCAGGCTCTCCCGTGCGCAGGTCCTCCGTGCCGGCGAAGTACGTCTCCACGGAGCCTCCACCCTCGTCTACGTAAACCCACGCAGCGTCGAGGCCCTTTTGCAGGCCGTCCTGCATCGCGGCGGTGATGCCCAGTTCTTGTGGCGGGGCACCCGAGGCGGTGTTGGCTGCGGGGGCGACGGGACCGCTGCTACCGCCGCCACCGCACGCGGCGAGCAAGCAAATCAGTAGCGCTGCACCAATGAGGTGTTTGTGGAACATTCACGGTCTCCCTCGCGAGGACGCCCTAAGTTGCTATCGTCCTGCAGTATCAACGCCTCGGCAAGCACCATTCGCCCCGGCGAAGCGCGCCCAAAGGGGCACTCGAAGCGGTAGGATTGAATCGATCCGCACTTACCGCGAAGCGCAGAGCATGAGGGGACGATGAGCAACCAACGGCTGTACCACGCGGTGGCCGAGGAAATGAAACGGCTGATCCGCGATGGGGTGTTCCCACCCGGGAGTCGCCTACCGGGTGAGCGGGATCTCGCCGAACGCTTCAACGTGAGTCGCGTCACCATCCGGGAGGCGGAGATCACCCTCCAGGCCCTCGGCTACCTGAAGATCAAAACCGGGTCTGGCGTGTACGTGCTGGAGCAACCGTCACACCCCCACGAGGGGCTACCGCAAGTCACGGCGTTCGAACTCACCGAGGCGAGATCCATGTTCGAATCCGAAGCCGCGGCACTGGCGGCGCGGCAGATCGACGACGACGCCTTGGCGCGCCTCGAGGCCTTGATCATCCGGATGTCGAGCACGGACCCCGCGGACGATGAGGACTCGCAGCAGGCGGACCGTGAGTTTCATCTCACCATCGCCGAGTCTTCGGGCAATGCAGCCGTGCGCTACGTGGTGGAGACGCTCTGGAAGCTGCGCACGGAACTCCCGGCGGTGCGTGATGTGCACGCCGCCATCTGTGCGAAGGAGGATGCCGGGGATCGCGGCACGGAGCATGCGGACATCATCGGCGCATTGAAGAACCGTGATCCGTCGGCCGCCCGCGACGCGATGCAGCGGCACTTCCGCCATCTGCTCGAGTCCATGATCGACGTCACGGAGGAACAAGCGATGGCGGAGTTACGCCAACGCGCCACTCAGAGCCGAGAACGGTATTTGAAACCGGCGCAGGGGTGAGCGCCTACCTGCTAGTCGTGGGTGTTTTCCAAGTGGTAGAAGGTCACCTGATCGAAGTCAGCACCGTCCCCGGTACTGTTCTGCGTGTAGGCGCCAGCTTTGAAGTACATCCACTCCTCCGGCACGTCGTAGCCGCTTCCCTGGGCCTGCATGTCGACGACATTGTGGCCGATGATCGGGCCCGTGAGGTCACCACGCCTCACCAGCACATCGATCAGGGCGCCGCGCTGAACGACCTCGTAGGAGAAGAGCTCGTCCAGGGCGATACCGTTCTGCGGATTCGCATCATCATCCGGCGCGTCGTCCAAATCGTCGTTCACCGGGCCTAGCACCGGGAAGTAAAGATCATCCCCATTGCGGATCTCGTGCGCGAAGTAGATGAAGCCGCGCTCGTTCTCAGGGAACTTGCGGTAGTACAGGCGCAGCGGCTCGTCGTCCTCGGCATGGATTTGGCCGACGATCACGCGGCCCAGCTGATTGCGATCGCCCGTCTCCGTCACGTGGTTCACAGCGAGGGTGGCGCGCAGCACGCCGTTGCGGCCGCCGATCGTAAGCCCGGGATCGGGTTGGTAGCCGAGCAGCCAGTTGTTGCCGTTGACGCCGCGGGTGCTGATGCCCGTGTTGCCCCGGCGTAGCATCTCGCGTAGCTCGGAGCGGGTGAAGCGCGTGTTAACGGAGGTCTTCTCTCCCGCGATCGTGGAGCGGAAGACCATGCCGCCATCGGCCGCGGTAAAGAAGAAGCCATCCGAGAAGCCGTTGTTGAGATCCGTCTCGCTCGCCGTATCGCCGATGCCATTGCCATCGAGGTCTGCGGGGGTATCGAGCTTCCAGCTGAGCAAGGCGAAGTTGGACCCGGGCGGCTGCACGGGATCGAGGGCGAAGTCGGCGGCGGTCGCGTTGCCGTCCTCGAAGGCAGCGGTCGGCGTCTCCAGCGTACAGCCGAAGGCGGTGCCCTCGATGATGGCGTTCTCCGTGTTCTGGGAGTTGCCGAAGTTCTCGATGCGCAGAAAGCGTGCTGGCGTGTCCGGCGTGTCGTAGCGCTCGAAGCGCTGGGTGGCGCCGGAGGACTGCTGGTCGGACAACAGCGGCTCGAAGTCGACGCCATCCACGGACGATGACACGCGGAAGGAAGCCACGCGTTGGTCTCCCTCGAACCAGGCGATGCCGACTTCCCGCACCAGGTGCTGGGCGCCGAGGTCCAAGGTGAGCGCCTGTGCATCCCCCGGCGACACCCAACGCGAGGCGGGATCGAGATCGTCGTCGATCGCGCGCTCCGGCCCGTTGCCGGCTAGGCTCTGACCGTCGTCCGTGGCGGCGATGACGTTAATCAGGTCGGTTCCATCGCAGTCGGTGGCGACGGGGGTTGGCTCAGGCGCCTCCTCGGGGGCATCGGCCGCTTCACGTACGACTTCGGGTGACCCGCCGCCCCCGCAGCCGGCCAGCACCAGCAGACCCGCGATGACGCCGACGCGCAGATTCATCTTCTTCATCGCGCTCTACCGCTTACCCGCCAATCGCTTTGGATCGACCGAACCGCTCACTTGGATACGCCGGAAAGCCACCGAGGTGTAGTCACCGTTAGCCTGATCAGTTGCCCAATCACCTGTGCCGGCGCACGCGGCGTACCACATGGCTTCGTTATCCCGCGTGCTGCACTGGTTGTAGGCGCCCGCCTTGAAGTACAAGGCGTCGCCCGAGTAGCCCTTCGGGTTGTCCTTCTCATCCACCTTGCCGTAGGCATCCACGTTGTTCGACAAATCGATCTGATAGGTGACGGTGCGCGACGGGTCAGCGGTGCGGAACGTCAGGTACATCGTGTTCCGATGCACGTTGATGTTGTAGTTGAACCACTCCCCTAAGGCGATACCCGCCTCGCCGGGATCGTCCGCATTCTCCCAGGTGTTACCCCAGACGGGGTAGGCGATATCGGTGCGGTCCGGATCGTCCTTGGCCAAGTTGCGTTCGTAGGTCCAGAACACAGATCCCGTCTCATGATCGGGCCACTTCTTGTAGTAGACCTTGATGGGTTCGTTACCCCATCCGAAGCCCTTGCCCTTGTTGATCACCGCCTGGTCCTTGTCGGCGTGGATCTGCCCCACCACCACGGAATACGCCGGCCGCTTGTGGCCGTGCTTGGCGTTGCGGGCGACGTGCAGCACCTTCAGGGTGGCCTCCAACTGGCCACCGACATCGGCGAAGGACCGCGAGTTGCGGTGGGCCTTCAGGGCGAAGTTGTTCTTCGGGTCGTGGGTGCCGATGCTCGTGTTCCGACCGCGGAGCATCTGGCGTAGCTCGCTACGAGTGTTGGTGGAGCCCGAGGTCGTCTTCGCCTTGTTGGGGGCGGTGAAGACCAGGTGACCGTTGCCGTCGAGATAGAAGAAGTCCGGATGGGTGTACTTGGCGATGGCGTTGACGCTGATCTCGTCGACTTTACCGTCGGCATTGTCATCGAGCGGTAGCGTGAGCTTCCAGAACCGCAGGTTGAAGCTATCGCCCGGGTGCTCAGCGTGAGCTATCGGCATCGCCATGAGCGCCAGCGCGAGGCCAGCGATGAAAACACGCATAGATCAGTCCACCGTAAGAATGCGATATCGAGCAACGGTAGCGCCCAGCGCCGGGATCTAGTGGCGCTGGGCGGTACACGCCGCCTTCATAGCTTCGAGCCCTAGCCTAGAACTTGCCCCGCAGGCCGAAGAACAGGCGCGGCCCGTAGCTCAGGGTCTGGAAGGTGTTGCCGTCGACCGCGCGATCGTCGATACGCGCCTCGTCGAGGATGTTCTTGGCCTCCACGCTGACCCGGAGGTTGTCGGTCAGGTTGTAGCGCAAGCGCAGGTCAAGGCGCTGATTGGCTTGCGTGTAACGGATACGGCCGAAGGCATCGCGCGTGAACTGCTGGAAGTAGCCCGAGCGCGTGTTGTAGAGCGCCTGGACGAACCAGCGATCGTTGCTCCAGAAGAGCTGCGTCGAGGTCACGTGGTTGGAGAGACCGAAGAGGTTGGCCGGGGGGATGATCCCTAGCAGCGCCGTCTCCGTGACTTCGCCCGTATCCTGGTCCACGGTGACCTCGATACCGTCACCGCCGTTCTGGTCTTCGAACTCGAAGCCGGAGTCGGCGTAGTTGTAGCTGATGCGACCGCCAAAGCCGCTCAGGAAGCCGGGCAGGTAATCGAAGGAGTGCACGAGGGTGAGCTCGAAGCCCTTGATCGTGCTCGTATCGTCGCTGATCTGGGTGGTCTCGACGAAGCCCTGCACCTGGTTACCGTCGAGGTTGAAGGTCTCGAGCTGGGCCACGTTCTCGAAGGCGCCGTTGAAGCGCTTCCAGTAGACCAACGCGGCCACCATGGAGCTCTCGTTCGGGTACCACTCCACGCCGAGGTCGACGTTGGTCGACATGATCGGCCGAAGGTTGGGGTTACCGGTGGCACTGATGCCGTTCACGGCCTCGGAGAGCGTCGTGAACGCGTTGCCCACATCGTTGTCCTGAACCGCCCGGCCGTTGCCGAAGGCGTTGGGGTCAGGGCGCGACATGCCGCGGAAGATGCCGCTGCGCAGAATCACGTTGTCGTTGAGATCCGCGATGACCGTGAGGCTTGGGAGGAATTCCGTGTAGCTGTTCCTCTGCACGTCGGTTTCGAAGCCCTCCTCACCAGGATCACCTTCGGTGACGACAAAGCCGACGCCGTCGATCTCCTCGACGGTGATCGGCCCGCGATAACCCACGGAGGTGATCTCAGTGTTCACCAGGCGCCCACCGAAGTTGCCTCGCACGGGCAAGCCGCCGATCTGGGTGTCGAAGTCGGCCTGCAGGTAAACGGCCACCGTGTCCTCGGTGACGTCGGTGGTGCCGGAGGTGATGCCGTCCTGCAGCTGAACACCGGCAAGGCCCCCGTAGTTCACCAGCAGGGCGTTGGCCGCGCAGTCGAAGTTGAAGGTGGCGAACTCGTTCACCGAGGTGCCGCTGCTGGCGTTGGTGATCAGGTTGCCGTCGCGCACGTTGGAGAGGAAGTTCGACTCCGGGAAGCTGCCGTTGGCGCAACCGAGCACGTTGGCCAGGATCGCATCCGTCACCTCGTTGTCCGCACCGCCGTCGGGCGTGACCAGGTCCTCGTCCTCGAAGAGGCTCTCGCCCGGCGCGTTGCGCAAGCCACCAAGCTCCTGGTAGGTCATGGTGGAGTAGCGTGCGCCGGCCTTGAAGGTCCGGATCGGGCCGGCGAAGGCGTCCCAGGTCAGATCCGCGCGGAAGGCGTCCAGGGCGTTGTTGCGGGTGATCTGGCGGGCACGGAGTCGGGCGCGATCCCGTGCGTTGAAGTAGCTCGGGTCCGTCACCTCGAAGCCGTTGCCGCCGTCGTTGAGAATCGTGGCCAGCGCTGCACCGCCCTGGTTGGTGTCGAGCAGTACGGTGAAGTCATCGCGATTGCCGCCGACCAGGTTGTTGTCCGTAGCACCCAGGCGGATCTCGTAGTCCGTCTCCGTGCGGGTGGTCTCGGAGAAGCCGTAATCGAGGCGCAGGTTGAGGCGATCGGTCAGGCTCAGATCGAAGTTGATGCCGTAACCCTCGTACTCCTCCAGGCGCTGGAAATCCGTGGTGAACGAGTGGATCACCGTTTCCGACGTCGAAGAAAACACGACACCGCTGGTGGGGTCAGAGAGAAGCGCCGAGAGATCTTCCTGGGTACTGCCCCACTGCAGATCGCGGCGAAGCTCTCGCTGATCACGCTCGGAGTACTGGTAGTCCAGGGTGATGTCCACCCGATCGATCGGCTGGAACTGCAAGCTGCCGAAGACCGCCTCGCGCTCGTCGCTGGTCGAGTTCTGGCGGTAGCGATGATCGCGCGGGATGTAGGCGAAGGGGACGTCGCTCACCGAGTTGAAATCCGGGTTGGCGTCGATCAGATCCTGCAGGGCGTCGTTACTCACATCCGCAATGCCATCATCGCAGCGGCCATCGGTGTCCGTAGGTAGGGCGTTGGCGTCGAAGGAGGTGAGCTGACAGGCTTCCAGGCGGCCTTGCCCGGACGTCGTGGTGTACTCCTG
The DNA here is from genome assembly GCA_039815145.1 of Pseudomonadota bacterium. Classification (NCBI taxonomy): domain Bacteria; kingdom Pseudomonadati; phylum Pseudomonadota; species Pseudomonadota bacterium. Next base: position 9,054 of record JBCBZW010000088.1, on the reverse strand, counting down.
CTCAGGATTGGCTTCATCCCTCAGCTGCGCGCCGAAGGAAAGGCCGAGGCGCACGCCGTTGTCGAACTCGAACTGGTCGATGTAGGCCAGCGTGGCGCGTGACCCTACGTCCTGACCGCCCGCGATGTCGGACTCATCGGGGCTGTGGGCAGCTTTGATCTCACCCTGCAGCAGGCGCTTGCCAAAGGCGAGGGGCTTCTTCGTGTCCAGGTGCACCTGGCCACTCACCGCGCCCTCGATGTACTCGGCGGACTGGGACTTGTGGATCGCAATCTTATTGAACATCTCCGAGGGGAAGATGCTGAAGTTCACGGCCCGGTTGCCGCCGCCGTTGGTGGCTTCTCGGCCGTTGACGACGGTCGTGCCGAGGAAGGGACCCAAGCCGCGAATCGACAGTTCGGTGGCGCCACCGTTCTCCTGGTGCGAGGTGGCACCGGTGATGGTCTCGAGCGCATCACCCACCGACAGTGCGGGGATATCGCCGATCTCATCCGACGACAGGCCATCCACGATCTGCACCGAGGTGCGCTTGATGTCGATCGTGCTCTGCACCGTTGCCCGAATGCCCGTGACGACGACTTCCTCGACGCCCTCCTTGGACTCGGAAGACTGGTCCTCCTCCTGCGCGTAGGCGACGGCACCCACCATCGCGGTCAGGGTCACGGCCAACAGCGCACTCGCTTTGGGGAAGGACGGCGAGGGATCGCGCCGAGTGTTCTGCGTTGATGTGGACATGCTGAAGCTCTCGTTCTCGTGGCGGCACTGAAGGGTGTTAAGCAACGTGTTGAGTGGACGCATCGTTATTCCTCCACACCGACGGTGGCCTCAGAGGTGCTCGAGTTGTACGGCGACGCGCCGTTGTCCGTGTCGAGGGAGTCGCCCTCGAGGTAGGACTCGTAGTCATCCGAGAACACCAACGCCGAACCACCCGTATCGGAGTAGATGGCGAATTCATCGACGCTGAAGATGCCTGTCGGCTCGCGCACCCCGCTGTTGTCACCGAAGCGGAAGGCCACATGGGTGACGCCGCCAAAGGGCGCGTTGTCCGGCGTGAACGGGGCCAGGGCGACGCCGTCCACGGAGACGGTCACTTCGGGGAACTGCATCGTGTCGCCGCCGGGGTACTCCCAGGTGATCACCACGTCCATGAAGGCATCGAGGGTGAAGGGGAGCGTTGACGTGTCGACGTCACTCGGGCTGCGCACGCCGAAGCTGTCATCCCGTATCCGCAGGTCCAGAATGGCGCCGTCGTTGTTGGTGTCTGCATTGAACAGAGTGATGAAGGCATCACCGTTGCCGAGCTCGTCGTCCAGGCGCTTCACGGACACTTCGACGCGGCCCGCGGCCAACGGGCCATCGTCGCCGAGGGCGTAGCGCAGCTCGCCCGTGTCGCCGCCGTCCGTATCGATGATCTGCGCGATCTGGTTGCCCGGCGTGCCCGGGCCACCCTCTTCTTCACCCTCCTCGGCACCGACCGTCGCTTCGGAGGTGCTGGAGTTGTACGGCGATGCGCCGTTGTCCGTGTCGAGCGAATCGCCCTGCAGGTAGGACTCGTAGTCATCAGCGAACACGCGGGTCATGCCATCCGTGTCCGAGAAGATGCCCAGCTCGTCCACGCTGAAGATGCCGGTCGCTTCGCGCACCCCGCTGTTGTCACCGAAGCGGAAGGCCACGTGCGTGACACCGCCGAAGGGCGCGTTGTCCGGCACGAAGGGCGCGAGGGCTACGCCATCCACCGAGAGGGTCACCTCGGGCATCAGCATCGGATCACCGCCCGGGTACTCCCAGGTGATGAGCACATGCATGAATGCATCCAGGTTCAGCGGCAACGCCGAGGTGTCGACGGAGCTCGGGTTGCGCACACCGTAGCTGCTGTCGCGGATGCGCAAATCGAGGATCGCGCCGTCGTTGTTGGTGTTGGCGTTGAAGAGCGTGATGAAGGCATCGCCGTCGCCCAGGTCATCGTCCACGCGCCGCACGAATACCTCCACGCGACCGGCCAGCAGCGGACCGTCATCGTTCAGGGCATACCGTAGCTCACCGGTGTCACCGGGGTCGGTGTCGATGATCGCGGCGAACTTGTTGCCCGGGCTGCCAGGGCCGCTGGCGCCCTCGATGGTCTCCACCGTGGCCTCAGAGGTGCTCGAGTTGTAGGGCGAGGCCGCGTTGTCCGTGTCGAGGGAATCACCGTCGAGGTAGGACTCGAAGTCGTCGGAGAAGACTTCCATGAAGCCAGCCGTGTCGGAGTAGATGGCGAGGTCATCCACGCTGACCTTGCCGGTCGGCTCACGTACGCCACTGTTGTCACCGAAGCGCACCGCCACGTGGGTGACCCCACCGACGGAATTGTTGTCCGGCGTGAAGGGCGGCAGGCTGACGCCGTCGACGGACACCACCACCACAGGGTTCACCGAGTCGGACCCGTCCGGGTACTCCCAGGTGACGCGCACGTCCATGAACTCGTCCAGAGTGAACGGCAGCGACGAGGTGTCGATATCACTTGGGCTTCGGATGCCGAAGCTGTCGTCCCGGATGCGCAGGTCGAGGATGGCGCCGTCGTTGTTGGTCGCCGAGTTGAACAGGGTGATGAAGGCATCGCCGTTGCCGAGGTCGTCGTCCAGGCGCTTGATCTTCAGTTCCACCCGTCCCGCGAGCAGCGGGCCGGCGTCGTCGAGGGCGTAGCGCAGCTCACCGGTGTCGCTGGCGTCCGTGTCGATGATGACGGCGACGTTGGTGCTGCCGCCGCTGGCTTCACCGCCAACGCCGTTGATCGTGATCACCAGCTCCGCCGTGGTGCCGTCCACCGAGGCGATCTGAATGTTGTCCGTGATCCGATCGCCCTGCACCAGGGCCGCGACCGTCGGGTTCTCGGTGTCGAGCGTGTACTCCCACGTGCCGGAGGCCAGGATCGAGAAGAGGCCGTAGGTGGTCGCGGTGTCCGTTTGCTCGATGAGCATGTCTTCGCCGGGATCGGGATCGATCACGGTCACCGTGTCCATCAGGAGTTCGGTGCTGTCGCTGTTGATCGCGCCGACCAGGTTGAAGAAGACCGCCGGCGTCGCGCCGCCGTCGGCGCTGCGGTCGAACACGGAGACCACCGCGTCGACCGAGTCCGGATAGTCGACGGAGCCCGCGAAGGCCTCGCCCACCATGTAGCTCTCGAAGTCGTCGGCGAAGGCCAGCATGGTGCCAGCCGTGTCGGAGAAGATCTCGACGTTGTCGACGAAGTAGGAGCCGAAGGGGATCACCGTGCCGTTGTCACCGAAGCGCCACTGCACGCGCTCGACGCCTTCGCTGAACCACTGATCCAGGTCGGTGAAGTCGCCGTCGACGACCGCGGCCGTCGAGAAGGGACCGCCCCCTAAGGGCTCACCGTCGATGAGGATAGTGATCTGGTTCTCCTCATCCATGTCCCAGAGGATCTCGATCTCGTACCACTGGTTTGGCGTGAACGGCGCTTCGATGATGCCGCCGGGGTAGGCCGGGCTGTCCGTGTTGCGCACCAGGAACCGCGGATCCCGGATGCTGCCGTCGTCGTTGACCGCGGACCCTTGGATACGAAGATCCACGAGCGACTCGGAGACACTGCCCGACGAGCCGTACAGGGCGATGTAGGCATCCTTCTGATTGCCGTCGTCCGCCAGGGCGTCCGTCTTCAGGAAGGAGAACAGGAGCCTGCCCTGGCGCTGGTGGGGATCGAGGTCCAGGCGCAGCTCACCGGTATCGCCGTTGATCGTGTTGGTGATCTCGGCCACCTGGGTCAGCGCGGTGACGCGGATGACCAGGTTGGCGGGCGTGCCGTCGGCTGAGGTCAGGGCGATGATGTCGTTGACGGACTCACCGATATCGAGGCCCGCCACTTCTGCGTTCTCGGTGTCGAGGAGATAGGACCACTCGCCGCTCTCGGCGATGGTGAAGGTACCGAAGGTGGTCGCCACGTCGGTCTGCGGAGTCACCTGATCTTCGCCGAAGTTGACGTCGGTGACGGTGACCGTGCCCGTGAGCGCCTCTTCTTGGTCATTAGGCACCGACGCGCTCAGGCCGTCGAACTCCGCCGGCTCGGGCACGTTGTTGATCGCGCCCTGCACGGTGGTCAGCGCGTCGTCGTCGAGGTTGCCCGCGACCGGCGACATGGCCAGGTTCATCACCGCCTGGTTGACGTCATCCAGCGTGTCCTGGGAGAAGGTGCCATCCGCGAGGTCGGTGGTGAGGGAAGTGACCACTTCCCCCGCGGAGGCGTCGGGGTCGTTGGCGTCGAGTTGGGAGATCAGCGCCAGCGCGGTGGCGTAGCGCCCCGCGTCATCGTTGGTGGCGGCGGTGGTCGCGAGGTCCGTCGGCGCGATCTCCGTGATGTTCCCGGATACGCCGAAGTTGATGCCGACCGCCGCGTTGTACGTGGTGAGCGCGGCGTTCAGGTCGCCTGCCATCTCCGCGAGCTGGGTGGCGATCTCCGTGAGGGGGGAAACGGAGAACACCGCATCGCTCGCCACGTCCACCACCGCGCGGGTGCCCGGGGCATCGAGCTGCGCGCCGGTGGCTTCGTCGACGTAGGTGCCGCCGGCGCAGGAGATGAGCGCCGCGCCATCGACGGGCACGAGATCGCCGAAGCTAACGGAACCGTTGCTGGTGGTGGCTGTGGCCAGCGAGCTGCCCGCCACCCCGGTGTCGTCTACGGCCGCGATATCGCAGGTGGCACCGTCGACCAGTCCGTGCACGTAGAGCGCGCCGAGGGTGAACGCCGCTTGAATGCCCACGGGGGCGGACTCGACGGTCTCGCGGAAGCCGGTGGAATCGGTAAACCGAGCCACGACCGTCACGTCCGCACCGCCCTCGTCCGCGGTCAGGGTGAAGGAAGAGGCGGTAGCGCCCGCGATGGCATCGCCATCGGCGTACCACTGGTAGCTGTCGGTACCAGCCTCGACGCCGTCGGGGTCCGACACGGTGGCGGACAGGGTTTCGCCAACGACGGCGTTACCGCTGATATCCGCAGCTCCGTTGGAACCGGACACCAGCGGGAGACTATCCCGATCGTTGCTGCAGCCAACGAGCACCGCGCAAAGCGTGGCGCACACGAAGAGCTTATGACTCACTTCCCTGAACTCCCTTTCTATGTCGTTGCCGTCGTCGGCCCGCCTGCTTGTCTGATCTGCCGTCGTGCAGGCCTTGCAGCATCGATCGTCGGATTCCTCACGCGCTTGCGAATGGAATCGTTAGTAATCGCTATGTACTGATGGGTGGGAACGATTTCAGCGTGTTGGCACACGCCCGCATCGGACCGAACACATCACGTGGGGAGGCAAGTCGTCGATCACTGATTCGTCATGCGGTAGTGCCGCCCGGCCGTGCATCGTCGGCCTGGGCTGCTCGCGCGGTGGCGTGCGGCCTCGTCGGGCGCATCTCTCAGCCACCACGGCTTGGCGGCGTGATCGCCGCTCGACAAATCAGCGATACACCCTGGATCGTCTTCGCGGATGGAAAACGAGTCAGGATCTGCTTCGTACGCATCTCGGCCCCCCCGGTTGCGTAGTCAGATCGCCGAGAAATCTCGGCAAGATGGCCTACCGAATCCCGTCTACTGGTAATACCAATTGGACTGAATTATTCGATGTGTCGGTAAGACCACCGGTGCAGTATGCGGGCTCGAAGCCCGCAATAGCAACCTTTTGACCCCCGAGTGGGGCGGGATCCACGGTGGGATTCCGCGGAGGGGCACTGAGCGCGAGGAAAAGATTTTGACGGCCGTTGGTGTGGAGTACAGGCCTGATTGGTAGAACCAGAATGGTTGACCAATTATCGGTTCAAACGCAGGTGGAACTTCCAAACCGTTGTAGCGTCGGAAGAATCCAGCGTAGTGCGACGGGAATTCCGCCTGGAAAAGTGGGCCAGGCGCACCCACATCACGTGGCAACGGCGGATGGACCATCACCGGTGAGCACGGCCCTCTCGCAGCCTTTAGCGGCAGCGCACCAGGTACCAACCGGTCGTTCGACAGCGTCGGGCTGGCAACGCATACTTCCGCGTCCGTGCTAGACGCTTGAGCTGCCACGGATTCCGCCAGCGCTACCCCCAACAGCCGCCCTTCAGCTTCCGCCACCGGAGGCTGACGGTGACGATGCCCACCTTTGGACACGACCCAACACAACCGATGACCGCGAACACACCGCTGATCGAAGCCAGGGGCCTGCAGAAATGGTACGACGGTGACCGGGTGCACGCCCTGCGTGGACTGGACCTCTCCGTGGGCCGTGGCGAGGTGCTGGCGATCATGGGGCCGAGCGGCAGCGGCAAGTCCACGCTGCTGCAACTGCTAGGCGCCCTGGACGAGCCCAGCGACGGCGAGTTGCTCTTCGACGGCAAGGCGATCCGCGGCCAGCGCGAGCTGGCGAGCTTCCGCTCCCGGCACATCGGCTTCGTCTTCCAATCCTTCTATCTGATCCCCACCCTCACGGCGCTGCAGAACGTGCAGGTGCCGATGCTCGGCCAGATCCGGTCAGCCCGCGAGCGCACCGCCCGCGCGACCCAACTGCTGGAGAGCGTGGGGCTGGGCAAGCGCCTGAACCATCACCCCAAGGAGATGTCTGGCGGCGAACGCCAGCGCGTGGCCGTGGCCCGCAGCCTCGCCAACTCGCCGGCGCTGCTGCTCGCAGACGAGCCTACGGGGAACCTCGATTCGCAGAACGCCAAGCGCATCCTGCAGGTACTGCTCGATGTGCATGACCATTTCGACACGACGCTGATCATCGTTACCCACGATGGCAGCGTCGCCTCCCGCGCCGACCGCGTAGTGCACATGCTGGACGGCTCCTGCCAGGAGGCCAGCGCCGCTGAGGCCGCCACGGTGCAAAACGTATGAATCTGTTCACCATCGTCTGGAAGAACCTGCAGCGCCGGGTGATCCGCACCGCCCTCACGGTGATCGGCATCGCCGTCGGCATCGCCGCCGTGGTCGCGCTGACGGGCTTCGCCCGCGGTCTGGAGGCAAGCTGGGCCGGTATCTACGAGGCGCGTGATACGGACGTGGTGGTCAGGAAGGTCACCAGCCGCAGCGTCGTCGCCGCCAACTTCGAGCAGGTGCTCTTCGACGACATCACCGACCTGCCCGAGGTGGACTCCACGGCAGGGCTGCTCACGGACATGATGGGCGTGGAAGACGTCTCCACGATCTTCGTCTTCGGCTGGGAGTATCCGAGCTTCCTGTGGGATCACCTGACGATCATCGAAGGTCGCATGCCTTCCAGCAACAACGCACGCGAAGCGCTACTCGGTGAACTGGCCGCGGACACCCTCGGCAAGGGCGTCGGCGATCCCCTGCAGATCGAGTTCTACGACTTCGAGGTGGTCGGCATCTACCGCACCCCCTCCCTGGTGGAGACCGGGGCAATCGTGCTGCCGCTGGAGGCCATGCAGACCGCCACGGAACGCCCAGGCCTGGTCAACCTGCTGAACGTGCGCCTGCGCGATCCGGCCACGGACGCGCCGACCCTGAAGGCCTCTCTCGAAGCATCGCACCCCAGCTTCACCGCGCTGGAGTCGGCGGAAGTGGCGTCGAGCAACAGCGGCATCGAGGTCGCCAAGGCGATGAGCTTCGCCACCTCGCTGATCGCCATCGTGGTCGGCGCCTTCGGCGTCGCCAACACCATGCTCATGAGCGTGTTCGAACGCACTCGGGAGATCGGCATCCTGCTCGCCGTCGGTTGGAAGCGCCGACGCGTGATGGCCATGATCCTGCTCGAGTCGCTGATGCTCGCGCTGCTCGGCGGCGCCGTCGGCACGGCGATCGGCATCGGCGCGGCGCGATTGATGGAGACCACGGAAGTGATGCGCGGACGCCTGCAAGCCGATGTGGGGCCGGATTTGTTCCTCACCGCCTTTGTGGTGGCCGTGGGGCTGGGCACTGCGGCAGGACTCTACCCGGCCTGGCGCGCAGCCCGCCTGCGCCCCAGCGTCGCACTGACTGCGGAGTAAACCGTGAACGTGAAACGGAACCACTGGCCGCTTATCGCGGCCGTGATCTTCGGCGTCCAGGCCCAGATGGCCCTAGGCCAGGGCATCGCCGACGCCGTGCCCGCCGAGGACGTACCCGTCGAGGCCACCAGCGAACTGGCACCAGGCCCGCTTGCGGATGGGGAAACACTGCCCTCCCCGGATGACCTGGTCCAACGCCTGAAGACCCAGCAGCAAAAGAGCAGCACGCTGCGCCTGCGCGCGCGCCTCGAAGTGGACCTGCCCGGCGAGGAGAACGACCGCGCCGTGCAGCTGATGATCAAGCAGCGCCAGAACGAGGCGCTGCGCCAGACCCTGCTCATCGCCATGTGGCCACGCGACCGCAAGGGCGAGGCGCTGATGATCGAGCGCGATGCGGCCGAGGCTGAGATTTCCGGCTTCCGCTTCGTGCCGCAGGACGGCGCCACCCCGGTCACCGAGGCCGATCTCGGCGAGCCCCTGTGGGGCACTTCCGTGCGACCGGAGGACCTGTTCGAATCCTTCTGGGACTGGCCGCGCCACGCCACCATCGGCGCCACCAGCGCCGGCCGCCGGGATTGCTGGATCGTCGAGTCCTACCAGCACGAGAACAAGCCCTTCCCTGCCGTGCGCTCCTGCGTCGGCGTGGAGGAGGACATCCCGCTGGTCATCGAACGCTTCGACGCCGAGGGCGAACTGATCGCGCGCATTCGCGCCGACAAGCTCATCTTTCGCGAAGATCGCGGCTGGCTGCCGGTGGTCCTGACCGTGGAGACGCCGGCCACCCAGGAGCGCGCCACGATCCGCTTCACCCGCAGCGATCGCGACGTGGTGTACACGCCTGAAGAATTCACCCCGGAGGGCGTACGCGCCCTGAGCGCGCCGACCTCCTAGCGAGGCGGCGGCGGGCCCGCCTGCCGCTTCCGCGCGGGGCCACGGGCGCCGCCGCCGGAGATCGCTCCCGTATAATGGTCGCCTAATCTACTGATCCAACTGGAAGAAGCTTCCTCCTATGTCGGACACCGCTATCGCCACCGGCCCCTTCGGCCGGATCCGCGCCGCCGGCGCGTACGTGTTTCGCAAGACGGTCTT